>NZ_CP017921.1:1500000-1800000 GCF_001889405.1 Methanohalophilus halophilus | reverse complement strand
CGGAATCCTTCATTTTCCTGGAAGCCATTGCAATATCTACCTTATCATCTATCAGGGCTTTAATACCCGTGGTTGATCCTCCGCTAATAACATTTATTGACTTCTCAGGATGATTTTCCATATATATTTCAGCAGCTGCCTGTGCAAGAGGGAAGACCGTCGTGGATCCTTCTACGTTAATATTTTCGATTTTAATATCTTCTGTTATTGTTTCATTTGCCTTCTCTTCCTGTGTGTTGTCACTCTCGCCAAGGCATCCTGCAGCAAACAATGCCAACAATAAAATAAGTATAATTATTAATGTCCTGTGTGATTTTATCATACTAACCCTCTAATGTAAGTTAAGTTTCTTTTTAAAACAAGTGAATTAGCCATTTATAAATATTTACCATCATATAATATATATGTCTATATAGTTGATATTAGAGTTTTTAATCACTCTTTATTTATAAAATCTAAAAAGTAATTGAACATTCAGTAATATTCAATCTTTTTTGGTATTATGTGATTGCAATTGTTGCAAAAGTATATGGACATATTTCCCAGGCGTCTGTTCTCAAGGTCTGAGCTACAAAAATAGCAGCGTACGTTGCCTGGCACAACATGAGGTATTGTTTTAGCACTCATTTTCCTTCGATTCCACCTATGAGGAATCTGTAAAGGTCCATTTCTTCGTTGTCAAGGTTTCCGTTGATTCTTCCCCTATATATAGTATGAGAAATATTCGGATTACCTTTTTGGGTTTTAAGTCCCCTTTCATTTTTCTCAATGCATTTCATATTGTCTATCACTTCCTCCACCAAAATAAGTAATGTTTTTCATTAATATATACTTTGTCCCAAATATCTATATATAAAATTTAAATCATTATTTACATATGGTCGGAAGATGTAAAATGGGAAAAATAATATGCATACCTACCAATAACTAGTCGAAGGGAAGAGTATGAATGATATATTAATTAAGAACACTAAAGTTTTTTATAAAAATCAGTTGCAACCCGGCGAAGTGCTTATAGATGAGGGTAAAATAAAAAAAATTGCCAAAAATCTGAAGGGCGAGGATGCAGACAGGCATATTGATGCACACGGGGGACTTACTATTCCAGCAGGCATCGATGTACATGTGCATTTCCGGGAGCCCGGTATGACTCACAAAGAAGATTGGTACTCAGGAAGCTGTGCAGCTGCTGCAGGTGGTATCGGGACAGTTGTGGAACACCCAAATACATTGCCGCCGGTTCTTGACAGAAAATCTTTCAGGGAAAAATTCAAACTGGCAAATCGTAAATCCATCATTGATTTTGGAATTAATGGTGGTGTGGGGAAGAATATTGAAAAACTGGAAACTCTCTGGGAACTGGGCGTTACGTCTTTTGGAGAAATTTTCATGGCAGAATCAACTGCCGGTTTGGGATTGGATTCAGAATTGCTAAAAGAGGCTCTTGAAACAATCCAGCAGCTTGGAGCATTGGCCTGTATCCATGCTGAGGATGAAAATATCAAATGCGATAATGAAAATTTACTCAAGAAAGATTTCACTCCTCAATCCCATTCCAGAATTCGCTCCAATCAATGTGAGGCAATGGCAGTTAAGAATGCACTTGAATTGTCCGGTTTGACATCCGTAAATACTCATTTTTGTCACATCAGTACACTGGAAGCTTTTGGTCAGCTAAAAAGGGAAAAATATATTCTTGAAAAAGAGGATGTTTCGCGTCATTTAAGCTTTGAGGTAGCTCCCCATCATCTTTTCCTATCAGACCATGATTGGGAAAGGCTTGGTACTTTCGGTAAAATGAATCCTCCGCTGAGGAACCGACAAAGTGTGAAAGCACTTATTAATGGAATAAATGATGGTACTGTGGACGTTGTAGCTTCGGACCATGCTCCTCACAGGGAGTCGGAGAAGGAGGGGGACATTAAGAGCGCTCCTTCGGGTGTACCGGGAGTGGAAACCCTTATGCCCCTTATGATGGTGGGAGCTAAAAGAAATCTTTTCCCCCTCAAGCGCCTCATTGAAGTCACAAGTAGCAATCCGGCAAGAATTTTTGGACTTGACAACCATGGAAAAGGTGTTTTTGCTGAAGGCTATGACGCTGATTTAATAGTCATGGATCCAGGGAATGTCAAATCTATTAATTCAGACATGTTGCACAGTAAAGCAGGATGGACACCGTATGAAGGAATGGAAGGCATATTCCCTGAATATACCATTTCCCGCGGGGAGATTATTTGGGATGGTGATATTGTGGGAAGACGAGGAAGGGGTAATTTCCTTCCAGGTGCCGGCTCTGTTAAAGACGAAGATTGATGTACATACTTTCTTTTTTTGTGTCCATGGTGCGCAAAATTTTATATGCACTATGGACTATATCCTTAAAGCATGGTACGTAACAAATACCCGGTTCATACGACACTCAGTTCGGATGCCATTAAAGTTCTTGATCGGTATGAAAAAGAACTTGGTGCTAAAAACCTTGTACTCGAGAAAGCTTTACTCTCGCTTGACAAGGGGCGCTTCAGGTCAAAAATGGATGCCGGTAATTTGCAATGCTCAATAAAACGTATAAGTACCGGCATTGTGGGGCTGGATGATATGCTGGAAGGGGGTATTCCGGAAGGATTCTCAGTGATTGTTACAGGCCCCCCTGGCACGGGAAAGACCACTCTTTGCATGCAATATCTGATGGAGGGTGTAATCAAGGCAGAGAAATGTGTCCTTTTTTCCTTTGAAGAACGTCTTCCGCAGCTGGTGCAACAATTTATGAGATTTGGCTGGGATGTTGCAAAATACATCGATGATGGCTATCTGGAAGTTTTTGGGATGTCGATGTTGACCTTTGAAGAGATCACAGAGATTATTGAGACGTATAAACCCCGCAGGATAGTGTTTGATTCCCTTAATGTTTTTAGCAACCCTGAAAAATTCCGCAATTCCGGGGGCTGGCGTTCGTTACACAGAACTATTAAGAATAGGGATATAACTTCATTTTTAATAACGGAAAAAAAGCATGGTATTGAAACCAAAGATTTTGATGAATATGATTTTCTGGGTGATGGTATCATATTTCTTGATTCCATGCAATTAAATGATATTGATAACACCTTAACTCCTGTTATGGCTATACAAAAAATGAGGGCCACAAAAATAGATCCCACGCCTCAATCATTCAGGTTCGGTGAGAAAGGGATTGAAAAATATCGTTCCGTCAAAACATCAAAAGTCCTGCAAAATAAAATTGGAAATCAGGGTAATGGTAATCTTTATTCAAGGAATGAACCCGGATATTAATGCGGCCAGTAAGGCGGTTATATATATTGCCTGAAAGCAGGCTGCTCCACCTATATCGATATAAGCGCTTCCTTTTTCTTCTCTTTTCAAGGCCATCAAGGATGCCACTGTGCCTGCTATGATTCCGCCTGTCCCGGCGATGAATATGATAGTAGCTGCATTCTGAGGGGCCAATATCAATGCCAGTGGAATTGTAAATATCCCTACGTATGAGGGTATTACTATCCCTACTCCATCAACAAAATCAGCCAGTAATGCAACGACAACCAGTACTATGAGCATTATTTCCAACGCAACAAAACCCATTTCACTGAAAAATAAATACAGAATTGTCAAAATAGGAATTATAAATCCACCTACATTAAGTGTGATTTTTGTGTCATAGATCAGGTTTGTGCCTGTAGTAAGTTCATTTACCACGGGTACACCATACGTTTCTTCCAGAAGGAGGGCGTCCCTATGCATGTGCTGGTTTTTGCGCGTTCTGATTTTGGTTATGGGTATTTCTATATTTGAGGCAATTGGCATCAGGAGTAAGATTAAAAAGAGAGGGTATGATGAAATTGGTCCAAGAGTTAGCTGTTGCTTGTAACACAACATAGCCATTGGAAGCAAGGCTAGTGTGTATATTATGTAGTCTCTCAAACCTTTTCTGTTGATGTAGGCACGCATACTTACTATCAAAATATAATATTATTTTATATATAATTTATCTGGAATCAGAGGTCTTCAATGATTCCCTGATATTTTGAGGGGTTGCCATTTTCATCACGAATTATAAGGGTCCTTTCAGCAACTTTGCGGATCTGGCCTTCTTTTGTGTATATCCGATATTCCTGATAAAAATCATTGTATCCTTCCCGGCATCTCCTGCTCAGTTCGTCCTCTACTCTTTTTAGATCGTCTTTGTGGATAATGTCCCCGTAATTAAGATTACCTGACAGGAATTCTTCGGTTGTGTAGCCATACTTTTCAATTTCATCTGAAACGTATTCTACAGGCCACCCCTTTTTTACTTTCCAGACAAATGCTACAACAGGACTTTTTGTAGATATCATGTCCACGCTCATCTCTTCAGAATCCATCTGGCCTGTGATATCCATTACAAAACCCTGGAAATGGCATGGTTCATCCTCGATGTCTCTTTCCACAAGGGTCTTTTCCATAACCCATCTTTCCTGATCATCAGCAGTTAGTATCCTGTATCGATGGGTGTATTCCTTGATGCCTTCCTTACAGATGCGGCGTATGTTTTCTCTGACTTCATCGATATCGTGTGGATGGATTATCTGTGCATAGGTCTTGTTCCCGGATATAAAATCATCGGCATTGTATCCGAGTTGCTGAATGTTATCGGATACAAATTCAACCGGCCAGTCCTTTTCTGCATTCCATAGGAAAACTATTATGGGATTTTCGTACTCTTGATTTTTGTCCTGCATAGGAATAATTACCCCCATTATTTCTTTTACATTTCCTCTTTAATTTATCTTCTTTAAGTACCTGTCGAATTTTGTTTTTTGTTCTTTAAATACAAATCGTTTCCGGTGACCCAATAGGTTAAAAATGATGGAATTATATTGGGATGCTATGGCAGAAAATGATAGTATTAATCATGAAACCAAGGCTCTTGGAAGATTGAAGGTCGAAGTCCAGTCCCAGCAGGGAACCGGTGGGCAGGTGTTGATATGGGCACCCGCTGAAAACAATCAGTATAATTCAATTGTAAAAAGTGATGATGGTTACTGGGATTGTATCTTTGCACGCCTTTATTCCAGTGTGGAAGAGGCTAATAAGGCATATGATGATTTTTCTTCTGAAGAGCAAATAGACTCTATGATGTCCAGATGTGGCTTTGGTGGATCTGCCTGCCAGATGATTTAAAGTGATCAAAATGTACCGGGGCAAAACAAGTGCCAAATATGCAGGATATATTCTTTTTGTAATCCTGTTTGTAATAATGGCTTTTGAATGGATATTGGATTTGGGTTATGAATCCCTTATACTGATCCCCGCAGCTTTCCTTTTTGGAATGATCGGCTATTGGCTCGGAGGGTTTACATATTCGGTCCTGCGCGAAAAATAAGTAATGGGATTAGAATACTCCCAGCCATCTTCCAAGCACAATAATGTATAGAATCAATATTACAAGACCTGCTCCAAATTTAGCATTTTCATGTGGTATTGGTCCTTCTTTAATTACATAGTCTTCAGGTTCCATATTTATCATCCCTTTAAAAAATTCGATTTGGTTCCATATTTATTTTTTGTTAGGGCAGTTCCGGCTGGTCCAATTCTACATCAAGTACCGGCAGGTCTACAGGGTAGCCCTCCCTGTTATAGCATTGCCAGCTGTTCTCATCGAAAGGTTCGGCAACAATTATATGCCAGTCCCCAGTCTTACCAAACATTACAAGGTCGGCATTTGAGGGCCGATAACTGGGCCCAGGATGGCTGTGCACAGAACCCACAGATTGTACATTTGGCATCATGAACAATTTGATTACTGCATTCATTTCACTGCTCTCGGTTCCGGGCAGGATTATCACATTGCTTATTATGCCTTTTTCTGCTTCCAGTAAACCCACAAATTCCCGGGGATATGTTGATTCACTACTTTTCAATATAAATTCCAGTGTTTCCCGGGCAATGCCCTCTACTTTCATATGTTAGATATAATTGCGGTAAGTATATCTTTTTTGTCCTTACAGGACAAGAACATACAGTATACCTGATATGAGGGCACCTGTGGCAGTTGCTACAAAATTGACTCCACTATTGGATAGGTATCCATTTTTCTGGAATGTAGCACCAAGTAAACTATCGATATTTGTTCCTCCCCATCCTCCTGCACATGTAATAAGTATGGCAGGAATTATCTGATCCACAAACCCAAAGGCTGCTCCAAGTATTCCTATTGTCAGTGCTCCACCAAAAGATGCAAGTTCTCCAAGTGAAGTTACAGCCCCATCAGTACCGGTTTTTGTAGGTTTTAAGTTTGTTATCATCCTGGGTGTCTGGCGGGCAGTTGTTCCGATTTCACTTGCAAGGGTGTCACCTGCAGCTGTTGCTACGGTTCCCAGGAAAGCATATGTTATTAGATTGCTGTGTTGGGGATATATGCCACATGCAATGGCAAGCACAAGTGCGGCAGTACTGTTGCTGAATACATTTTCATAAGTCCTTACTCCTCCTTTTTCCTGTGCGATACCCAGGTCCAGCTTATAGTTGTATTTGTATTTAGTGAATATTCCTCCGAGTATGAAAAAGGTAAGAAGTAAAACAAACCAGAGAAAGTTACTAAAAACAATAATCAAAACTCCCATAAGTGTAGCACTCAACACTGCGGAAATATCAGCTATATTGGTGCGATATGCAAGATACCCTAAAAAGAGTGCAAAAATGAATGCAATCAATAAATGTAAAGGAGCAACTGTGTAACCAAATGCTGCAAGAATCCACATTGCCATTGCCGAACCCAGGGTCATTGAAAAAAGCCTGTCTACGGAGGATGGTATGGATTCAAAGAGAGCTGCTGTAATTGCTCCGATTACTGCTATGAAAAATATAAGTTCGTATGATACAGCGGCTGTCCAGTATACATACAATGAACCTGCTATGAAGGCAGAAGAGGCCCCTGCTATTAATAAAGCAAGGCTTGATGGGAGATTGGTGGTATTTTCTTGTAAGTCCTTTTTGGTGCCGCAGCGCACTATGGTTGCACTTGTGAAGCCAATGGTAGAGATCTGGATTGCTGATACAATTATGTATTTTGGTAAGGAATAGGAATAGTGATTCGCAGTAATACTTATCAAAAGTAGCAAAACTATTGAGACAATAAGATTTGTTATATTCCGATTGCTATTGGTAATATAGCTATATACACCGGCACCGGCAAAAATCAGGAGTAAGATTTCCCTGCTTAAGAATGGAAATATCAGCATGGAAACTAATGCTATAATTATGAAATAGGGGGTATAGTCTTTCCCTTCATCTTCTTCGGTAAAGCATTTTGGCCAGCCTGTCATGAAAATCAGAGATTTTTTGTTTAATAAAGCACTGATTATTTATAAAAGTCATCTTTTAGTTTAATTTATTTTTATATATGTATTTGTGCATAAACGGTAAAATTAATTTTTGAGGATTTGTATGAAGCGGTTCAGATTCCAGGTTGTAACCAGAAATCGTGCATACTAACTATATATTAATACACTGTTTTTATAGTTTATATTCCAAAACTATATATTAATGTTCCTCCCTTAGGGAGATTAAGGAGTGGTACAATGAACCGATATGACTATCTCTTAAAAAATTGCCCGGTTTGCGGAACAGATCTCAGGGAAAACAATGATTATCAGATATGTGAATGCTGCCATTACTGGACTCAAAAAGGCCAGGCTAGAATAGATTCAATTCTGATATGCTAACATGAAGGGTTACAATGTGCCAGATCGAAAAATTTGGTTATTCTCAGGAAAACAAAGAAATATTTTGTTCAGATTGCATAATATGGAATACGATTGGTAAATGTGCATTTTTGCAGGAATGTGAATCCAAATAGCAAAAAGCAAGATTAATAGGTGGTAACATTGATTATAGACAAATAAGAATGTGGACTGCCAAACCCCTCTGATTACTTTTTTCATCCTGCGATAATTTTATATCCGGACAACAACTTTAAATTTTAGTAAATCATTGTAGCATATTAATTGATTTAGTGGACCGTGGTGGTAGGTTCAAATGGTAATGGGGCTCAAAAACATTTTATTAAGATTAACCTTAGTATTACTTTTGGCAATTATTCTATGTCATCCAGCTGTTGCTGTTGATAATTTGAATGATGATGTTATATCCCTTTATTCGGATGAAGTAAATATTTCACAGACAAATGGTTCTCTGGACCCTTATAATGACACATATGAGAACATTTCATCTTTTTACTTATCAGGAAACTATGATCAATCTCTGGAAGTTTCCAAAAAGGTTCTAGGTTCCAATCCCAATTCTACTTATGCCCTTTATATGGCTGGCCTGAATCTCGAAAATCTGGCTCGTGAGAATGAGGCCATACAGTATTATGAAAAAGCTCTTCTAAACCTAAAGGATACTGAGAATCAAAATATCACTGAAATGATCAATAATCCCGATCTGGAAGCGTTGCCAATCCTATTCCTTAAAGGTAAAATAAGCCATTTAGAGGGAAATTATAATGATTCGCTTACTTATCAGGATGCAGCATTAAGTGCTTATGGGTATCATTCTGAAGACCTCTATAACAAGGGTTTGTATCACAAAAATGAAGGCAATTACGCGGATGCAATCGAACATTTCCAGGCGGCTTTGCGTATCAATCCCTCCAAAACAGATTCCTGGTCACAGTTAGGGGAATGTTATGAAGCTATTGGAGAGTACCAGAAAGCACAGGATAATTATGATAAGGCCCTCCAGAGGAACCCAAACGATTCTGAATTATTATTGAAGTATGGTCTTGTTGCAGAAAAAATGGATGATCACAGTCTGGCCATTGAGTATTATGACAGGGTGCTTGAAATACAACCCTACAATGTGGATTCATGGAGGTACAAAGCCCGCAGTCTTGAAGATCTGGGTCAGAATAATTATGCACTAACCTGTTACAATCAGGCACTGGAATACGACCCTGAAAATAAGGCATTATGGAACCTGAAGGGACAACTACTGGATAAAATGGGTAGGTACGAGGAATCGATTGAATGCTATGACCAGGCCCTGAAATTAAATCCGGATCATGCACGTGGTATAGGACGTGTTTCAGAGGCACCTTCAATTATGATTGAAACCGATTCCCATGGGATTTTCTATGAAACACCACAGTTTGATTCAGAGTCTGCCCAGATACTGTTCAATAAAGGTGAAGCATTCTACAGGCTGGAAAAATATGAGGATGCACTTGAATGCTACAATGACGTACTTGAAACAGAACCTTATGCGGTCGTATGGTACCGAAAGGCCACTATTCTGCAAAACGATGGTGATTATTCCGAAGCTATAGATAATTATGAAGAGGCCCTTGATCTTGAATCTGACGTTCCTGCTGTATGGTATGAACAGGCAGTATTGCTTGACAGGATAGGCGAGTATGGAAAAGCGGTAAAGAGCTATGATGAGGCCACAGAAAGGGATGAAAACTATACCCTTGCCTGGTATGAAATGGCTGCTGACCTGAAAATACTGGGTAAATACGAGCAATCTTTAGAGGCTTACGATAAAGTCTGTGAACTTGAGCCATCCTCAGCACAGGTGTGGTATGAAAGAGGGGCCGTTCTGGATGAACTTGGAAGATATGATGAAGCTATCACTTCCTATGAAAAAGTCCTTGAACTGAATCCTGGTCACTCAGCAGCTAGCTACCAACTAAGGACTGACCAGAGTAAGCTATTAGAATCCAATCAAAAAGAATCTGCTTATAAGAATAATTTTCATTATACAAGCAATTCCCCATTCCTTGATTTCCTTAAGAGTAACGGCTTTGATCTGACATTTCTGGGAAGTGGGGCAGATGTGTCCGGCAACCCTCTTACGTCTATTGAAGATGGCGAGTTGCCAGCTCCCGAATACCTCTGGTATTCACGCGCCATGACGATGTCAGCAGTAAATAATACGAATAAATCCCTCTCTTCATTTGAAATGGCTACAATGATAGAACCCGACTATGCAGCGGCTTGGGAAGGTAAAGGAGATCTTTTCAAAAAATACAATCAATGGGCCGATTCTTCAGATGCGTTTAAACAGGCTCTTTCAGTTAATTCCGATTCTGCAAAATTGTGGTATAAATACGCAATAGTATCACAAAAAGCAGATGACCTCCAGACTGCCCTGTATGCTTATGGAAGAGTAGTAGAAAATGATCCGGATAACGGGGATGCTCTGTATAACAGGGGATTGATATATGACGAACTTGGAAGTTTCAGGAATGCAGCCAATGCTTACCAGAAATATCTCAATTTGGAGCCAAAAGATATGGATGCATGGTATCTGCTGGCTCAATCCGCGCACAAAGCAAGGATGTATGATGTATCCCTGAATGCAATTGATACTGTCATTAGTAATCAGCCTTCAAATGAGGATGCTCTGTATCTCAAATCTGACAATCTTGAAAAGATGGGCCGCTTCAGTGATGCAATAGGTGTTTATGATGAAATTCTGGATTCTGATCCCAAAAACCAGGATGCATTGTTCAATAAGGGGCTGGCTTTTGAAAATATCGGACAATACCAGAAAGCAATCGAATGCTATGAACAGTTACTTGCCGTTAATCCACAGCATGTTACTGCAATGGAACATAAAGGGTTTGATCTATACCTGCTTGGAGAGTACAATAAAGCCGATATTGTATACGACCAGATTCTAAAGCTCGAGCCAAACAACGCTGAGGCTCTCTATCACAAAGCTACTATCAAGTACCTGTTGAGTAGCTATGCAGGGTCAATAAAATATTATGACCGTCTACTCGAATTGAAACCCAATTGCATTACTGCATGGTACAACAAAGGATTTGCCAATAATATGATGGGCAATGTCGATGAGGCAATTAAATGCTACGACCGGGCCCTTTCGATTGATCCGAACAATCCTTCTGTGCTTTACAATAAGCGGTTTGCCCTTTATAGAATAGGTAAATCTTCAGAGGCAAAGACAGCTAAACTGAAACTTGATTCCATCGATCCGGGTTTTGAAGAGTCTCTGGACAACAGGGGAACGAAATTCTTCCTGCCAAAAAAATACGATCCCAATCTGGGATATGAGCTGCCTTCACGGTGGTATAAAAAATAATCGGGTTTTATACCCGATTATATCTGTTTTTCCAGGCCAGTTTATTTAAAATTCTTAAGGCCTTCAAAATCCAGTGTGGCAAAATAGTCTTCCATGGTTTCTGCTCTTCTGATTTGCACAGCACCGCCATCTTTCCTGAGCAAGATTTCAGCAGAGCGTAATTTTCCATTATAGTTAAATCCCATTGCATGGCCGTGTGCTCCGGCATCATGCATTGCAAGGATATCACCGATTTCGATTTCAGGCAATTTCCTGTCTATGGCGAATTTGTCATTATTTTCGCAAAGAGAGCCTGTCACATCATATGTATGGTCATGAGGCTGGTTTTCCTTGCCAGGTACAGTTATATGGTGGTAAGCTCCGTAAACACCCGGCCTCATAAGGTTTGCCATTGTGGCATCCATTCCTACAAAATCCTTGTATGTATGCTTGAGATGGCGTACTTTACTGATGAGGTATCCATAGGGTCCGGTGATTACTCTCCCACATTCAAGGTAGATCTTGAGGGGGCCAAGACCGTTTGCGGAGATTATTTTGTCATATTCTTCCTTAACACCCTTTGCTATAACATCATACGGGACTGGTTCCTGATCAGGCTCGTAGGGTATTCCTATACCGCCTCCCAAATTCGCGAATTCAAATTTGATATCGAGTTCCTTTGAAATATCGGCGATAACTTCAAAGAGAATCCTGGCAGTTTCTATGAAATAGGTCGGGTCCAGTTCATTGGATGCTACCATTGTGTGGATACCGAATCTCTTGACCCCTTTATCGGCAAGTTTTTTGTATCCTTCAAAGAGCTGTTCCCGTGTGAAACCGTATTTTGCATCTTCTGGATTGCCTATGAACTTGTTACCTTTTTTTAGTGCACCGGGATTATATCGGAAACAGATCATTTCAGGCAGGCCTGCATGTTTTTCAAGATAATCGATATGGCTTATATCGTCAAGATTGATTATAGCGCCCAGTTCTTTTGCCTTGACGAACTCTTCTGCTGGTGTATCGTTGGAGCTGAACATAATATTTTCGCCAACAATACCTGCCTTCTCAGCCAGTACAAGTTCGGGAAGGGAACTGCAATCGGCACCAAATCCCTGTTCTTTCAGGATTTTGAGTATATAAGGATTGGGGAGGGCTTTTACAGCGTAGTATTCCTGAAAACCTTCCAGAATCCTGAAGGCTTCTTTAAGTTTTTTCACATTTTCCAGTATTCCTTTCTCATCATAAAGATGGAATGGAGTGGGATATTTTTCCACGATCTCCTGTACTTTTTCTTTAGTAAAAGGTACTTCTTTTGATACCATTTTATTTCCTCAATAATTGTAAAATAAAGACGATACACTTAGTGGTGCATCGTTATTAAAATGACTATTGCTATTGCTGTGATGGAAGTTTCTTATATAATTTGTCCTTATTTGAATTAAAAGCAAAAAAGTATTATGTGGGGTTATTTTACGCCCCCACTTAAAAGGCATTCTGGAATTGAATTATTTTGAGCCTTCAGAAAATCCGCTTGTTTCTTCTACGAATTGTTCAACCCTCTTTTTTATTGAATCTCTCAAATTCCTCATTTGTTCCAGCTTTTCTTCATGTGTGCCTGTGAAATTTTCAGGTTCCGGGAATGGCCAGTATAATTTTGCAAAGGGTTTTGGATATATGGGACATCTCTCCTCGTGCTCTCTGTCGCAAACAGTGATTACGAAATGGAAAAATTTACCTGCCCGGAAGAGGTCCCATGCATCCTGGGTCTTTTTCTTTGTGAGGTCGAATCCATCTTCCTTCATTACTTCAAGGACGAGTGGATTAATCTGTTCGGGTTCAAAACCCGCACTCTCAGCTTCGAACTTGCCTTCTCCAAGTCTTCTCAGGTATTCTTCTGCTATCTGGCTTCTTGCACTGTTGTGCACACAAATGAAAAGTACTTTGACTTTTTCGTTGCTTTCTTTCATGAAATATAGAGGAGCTGATGTGGCAATAAGTGTTACCTACATAGATTATGTAGATTCTATATCAAGCAATCCCGATGAATTGTGCATGTGATTCTTCAATAACAAATCTGTATTTTAGTTATCAATCCAACAAGGTAATACTTCACTTTAAGTTCCCTGCAAGTTCCTCGCCCATTTCGAAAGCCTTTTTAAGCGCTGCTTCATCCTTTTTGATAACTCCCCTGTCAAATTGGTTAAGCACAGGCATCGCCTTATCCACTTTATATCCCAGGGCTTCCAGTGGATAACTCATGGCTTCCAGGCTGAAACCTATATCTTCAATGATGGGTTGCTCTCCAATGGTGAAAACGCAGGCATGTCTTCCCTGCCCTGCCAGCCGGCTGGAATATTCACGTGGCCTGTCATCGGTGAAATTGTAGTAGGGATACAGGCGGTCTATGAAGGTTTTCATAAGGGAGGTGACGTTGTAATTGTAGGTAGGGGAGCCAAGCACCATACCCTTTGCTTCTTCGATCTTTGGGTACAGTAAATTCATCCCGTCATGGAAGCGGGTACAGGTCTTATCTTGGCGACATCTTTCACATCCCACACAGGAATCGATACTGTAATCTCGCAGATGTACTATCTCAACTGTAGCACCGTTTCTTTTTGCACCTTCCATTACCTCATCCAGCAATACGTAGGTATTGCCTCCTTTCCTGGGACTTGCACAGATTCCCAGAATATCTATTGTAATACTATATTCCTCCTCTTCTGTAATTATTCTGTGAAAACGACCTCCACTTCCTCTATATCCCATAGTGACTCTACTTTTTCCAGAATATCCTCTTTAATAGCTGATGCGAACTGATGATCTGAAGGAAGGTCTATAAGTATTCTCACAGAACCCTCTTTGACCTCTATCTTTGTCACAAGTTCCGTCCTGATTATATCCAGCCCTGCCATGGGATTCATGACATGTTTCAGGCGCCTTCTGACAACTTCTTCTGTAGTAGTTTCTTTCTCACTCACAAGGCCATGCTTTTCTTCATAATCCCTAATTGCCGCCCTCAAACCTTCCACAGCCAGTACTGAACAGTGTGCTTTTACGGTGGGCAGCCCTCCTAGTTCTTCTGTGGCCTGTTTCCATGAGATATTTTTGGCTTCTTCCAGGGTCTTTCCCTTGGCCATTTCGGTAATTATGGAAGCTGTAGCGATATTGGATGCACATCCATAGGATTCAAATTTTATATCCTCTATCACCAGGGTTTCAGGATTCACATTCAGGTATACTGCCACCATGTCACCACATGCCGCACTTCCTTCCAGGCCCTTGCCATCCGGTTTTTCTATTTTGCCCACATTGCGCGGGTTTTTGAAATGATCAAGAACTTTTTCGCTATAAGGGAATTTCACATCAAACACCTCACTTTTTCTCATACAAAGGACTAATCTCTCTTAATTGTGCAACGATTTCCTTAATCGCATCCACAATGGCATCGGTTTCCTCAAGGGTATTGTAACGACTGAAGGTAAAGCGCAATGAACCATGGGCCCTTTCATGGTCTCCACCTATGCCCAGTATAACGTGACTTGCTTCAAGGGAGCGACTAAAACACGCGGAACCCGTGCTGACCGCAAATCCACGCATATCCAGATGTAGGGTGAGCGATTCACCTTCTACATAATGGAAAGTTATGTTAGCATTATGTGGACTCCTGTGTTCCTTACTTCCGTTTAATATTACATCCGTAATTTCACTGGATATTCTCTCTATAAGATGGTCTCTCAACGCTTTGATCTGCTTGTTTTCCTCTTCTGTCACAAGTTCTACTGCTTTTGCAAACCCTACAGCTGCGGGTATGTTTTCAAGACCTGCCCTGAGGTTGAATTCCTGGAATCCGCCGTCCATCCATTTGTTGATAGGTGTGCCTTTGCGTATATAGAGACTTCCAACACCACGGGGGCCATGTATGGTATGTGATGCAATAGTTATCAGGTCCACAGGAATTTTTTGCACATCTATTGGAACGCGTGTGAAACTATGGGTGGCATCTGTATGCAGAAGTACTCCTTTCTCCCTGCATATGCTTGAAATGCTTTCCAGATCCTGCAGTGTACCTATTTCCTGGTTGGCATGCTGTATCGAGACTAGAACCGTTTCGTCTGTGATCATCTCTGCAAGTTGTTCTGTATTAAGCCGCCCCCTCTCGTCCACTTTAATAAAATCTACTTCAAAACCCTGTTTTTCCAGGGCTTTTGCGGTGTTCAGGACGGGGAAATCCTCGATCTTTGAGACAATAAGATGTTTCCCTTTCTTTTTGAGTGCAGATGTTACTCCCTTTATTGCCATATTGCTTGATTCGGTGCTTCCGGATGTGAAAACAATTTCTCCTGGCGAAGCATTTAATGAATCTGCAATGGTGGACCTCGCTTCTTCAAGTGCCTCCTTTGCATCGATACCCATCGAATAGGCAAATTCTGATGTTGCCACTGCATAAGTATCAAAATAATACGGCTTCATTGCCTCAAACACTCTTTCGTCCAGCCGTGTGCTTGCGGAATTATCAAAATAAGCAGTTTTGTCTTCCATACAATACCTCAGATAAACAATGTAATCTCTGCATCCTTTGCTTCATGGACATAGGTGCCCACCGCACCATATTCATCAATCCATTCGGTACGTAGCTGTTCTTGCTTGATCCCCATAATTTCCATGGTCATTTCACAGGCAATAATTTTGCCCCCCAGTTCCTTGAAATCGGTCATCATTCTTTCAAGAGGAGCGACATTGGCCTTTTTCATCCTGCTTTTGACCATCCATTTGCCAAGCCCCAGGAAATTCATTTTGGATAAGGGGCCCTTTTCAAGTCCTCCTTTTTTCAACCTCTCAAGGCCCCAAAAAGTAAAATACAGGGAAGCTTCCATTCCCATTGACATTGAACCATTTGCAATAATGAGTGCACTGTACAGCTTATCCATGTCCCCGCTATGGACTATTATGACTGTTTTGTTGCTCACAGAAACCAATCCTTTTAACGCTTAATTCTGATTTTCCACTCATCAGATTCTTCATCGATACCGATAATTTCAAGTCCCATGGATTCACAGGCCATTGGTATCTCCTTCTTTGAAGCTGGATGTGTGCCGGTGACTATTACCTCATCTCCGGGTTTAGCTTTTCTTAGTGCTTTCCTGCATTCAACTAGTGGGACCGGACAGGTCTCCCCCCTGGTATCAACTTCTATTGTTGTCATATCTTTTCCCCTGAACATTCTTATATCTGTAAATTCACAATTGTTAACATGCTTATATGTTTGCAAATAATATATAAGTTTCTCGCATAGCATAATAGGCTGCATGGCTCATTTAAGGAATGTAGACCCCCATCGGCATTCTTCTTGTCAGAACAACATAGCAAGAGTAATTACAAAAAGGATGATAGCGACCGCTCCCATGATTTTCATGAGGTTTTCTTCACCTTCAAAGGAATATCGATCATCTCCTTCCTGTTTTCGGATTTGTGATAATCCGAAGGAAATACCACCAAGTGAACCTATTGCTATACCCATTATAGTGCCAAGTCCCACACTCCCTATAGACGGTCCAAGTAAGAGATTGCCGTAGAGAGCACCTGCAATAGCTCCTGCAGATACCCATATAGGCATCACTCTCTGATTTTGCTCCGATTTGTTATCAGTTATTATTAGACCCCCGGATTTGTTTATATAGAAATATCACACAGGTTAATGATATTCTTTGTGTCTGTATGTTGCTGGATTCTCTGGAGGGTAATTCCCGTTTCCGCAAACATTTCCTTAATAGTATTTTCCAGGATTTTGACTACTTCATCCTGTCTGATATTTGTCACAGCTGCCAATGCTCTAATTTTTGGGTTTGCAACATTTTCCCTCTCAAAAATTTCTATTTCAGGTTTGTTTGTAGAGGACGTGAGACTGATTTTCAGGAAGGTTTCCGGTAGGTCCATGGACATCTTTATATGGCCTATGAAATCCGGATTCAATTGAATGAACTGGCTGAGGATGGAATCAACAATACCATTTGCCATTTCGTGCCCTTTCTTGATTTCCAGATCATTTGTCTCAATTGCATATTCAATGGCATGGGAAGATACATTTGATTCGGCAATAGAATTTTGTTTTGTGAAATGGTCTCTTTGTTTTCCTTTTCCACCTATGGTCTCTATCAATTCTTTAAAATTTCCTGCATTTTCCCTTGCCGAAAATTCCAGTATTTTTGCATCTGTATTACAGTGTTGCAACAAAGCTTTGACTTTACTGACCTGTTCATCTGTCGCAACATCTATCTTGTTAATTCCCAGGATGTCTGCATCCGCTATCTGGGTCTTTATGAATTTTGGAACCTGTTCAATTTCCAGATCGAACCTGCTGCCATCTATCAGATTTATTATGGGGGAAAACTCCATATCTGTGATTTTCATAAGTTCTATTTCTTCTTTGATCTGGCGGGGGAATGCGACTCCAGTTGGTTCAATAATTACCGTGTCCGGACCATATTCCTCGGCAAGGGAATCAAGCGCCTGTTCCATATCGATTTTCAAAGTGCAGCAAATACATCCGTTGGTGATTTCCCTGGTTTCCACTCCTTCTATATCCAGTGTTGTCCCGTCAACTCCGATCTCACCTATCTCATTTACGATAATAGCGATTTTTTCGCCTTTATCATTGAGATATTTTCCCAGCTTAAGCAGGGTAGTAGTTTTACCGCTGCCCAGAAAGCCGCCAATGATTATTACTTTCATTCATTACACCTTTAGAGAAATAAGTTACTTCTTGATACGTTTTTTATCTTTCTGCGCAGAATTCATTTCGTGCTTGTGCAAGGGCCTGCATATTCTTTATGGGTGACTGTGGTGCGATTCCGCAACCAGGGGCCAGGATATCCACGCCTGCCTCCAGACATTTCAAAGCTTCTGCTTTTACTTCTTCAGCGGTTTTATTGTATATGGTTACTGAAGTTGAAACGTTGCCTATCAATGCAGCACCTCCTTCATGTGCCATTTTTATAGCGTATTGCAGATCTTCAACACTTTCTTCAACACTTATACCACAAAATCCACATTCTGCAATATCTTTTATTATGGGATCGGCTTTCCCGCATACATGGATTACACATTTCCCGTTAACAGAATCTACAAGTTGCCTATAGTATGGTTTTATGACGGACTTAAACATAGCCGGTGGAACAATGTCGGGGGAAACAACTGCTTCTCCGAAACATATCACATCTGCTCCTGCTTCCAGGCTTTCATTAGCAGCTTTTATGCATGCCCGGGTAGTGACTTCCACTAATCTTTCTATTTTATGTGGTTCTTTCAGTATTTTTAAAAGGAAAGGCTTCATGCCCATCAGATTAACAGCAAGGTCCACAGGACCGGCAAAACCACATATAAGTGGGACTTCATTTTCGACTTGCCTTTTTATAATATGTGTGGCCTCAAGAATTGCAGGCATTCTTCCTCTTTGCATCAAATCTTCAGGGACTTCTATATCTTCAATGTTAATCTCCGGACCTTCGAGTACAGCGGGAGGTATGTCCTTTGATCCCCTGTGAATCTTGCAGCCGAAACTTTCTGCCAGCGCTGTTAAGTCAAAGGGGTAGCGTATAGTCTCAAATCCGGGGATACTTTGGGTGGCTATTGCCAGCTCAGCCATCTTTTCAGGATCAAAGTCAGCTTCGGGTCTGGCAACACCACATGAATCCATAATTTCCAGTGGAGCAGCGGTTGTGAACAATCCTGTAGGAATTTTATCTACCGGTTTGCGTTCCAGTGCATTGATGATTCTCTGTTTTTGTTGCATGGTTGACCTTTGTATAAGATATTTTATTCTCTATTTCCTTTAGATTTTGTTCGTTTACTACTTCAGTGTTATCCTTTCATCTCTTTACTTTAAACATTATTGGCATACTTTTATAGATGTGACTTTTGGGTGTTACTATTATGGGTTTTAGTATAATCAAATACAACTTTCGTGTTAAAAATAATAAGTAAAATTCATATGTAATATGCGCATTACAGTTTCTTAATTGAGATTATTGAATCTACAAAACAAGTAAAATAGATATAATTGCTATATTTTACAAAAAACAACATGTATCGCTGTATTAAATAGTATAATTTATTGCAAGAATAAGTATAATATTTATGATTTAAGTGTTACTAAAATGAGGGTTTTTGAGTGAGGTTCATACATGAGTTCAGAACTGATACGATATAAGGACATATGTGTTGATTTTCATGGCTCCTGCCTTTTTTCTAACTTTAACCTGACTGTCAATAAAGGTGATAAATTAATCCTGAAAGGGCGGTCAGGAAGTGGTAAATCAACTCTTCTCAAAATACTTTTGGGTATTTTACATGTCGACGATGGAGAGGTTTTTTACAGGGGGAGAAAAATTTCGCCCTCGAACATATGGGATATCAGGAAAGAAATCGCATATGTTTCACAGGATACTGATATCGGGGAGGGAATTGTCAAGGATTTGATCAATGAAATATTTTCTTTTGACCATAACCAGGGAAGGAAGTATCACAGGAAACGTAATTCCCTGCTTGAATACTTTGGATTGGACAGGTCCATTGTGTACAAGAAGTTTGAAGATCTTTCTGGAGGGGAGAAACAGAGAATATGCATAATAATTTCCGTGTTACTGGGCAAGGAGATTTTCCTGCTTGATGAAGTCACATCAGCACTGGATCTCGAACTTAAGGAAAAAGTTGTGGACTTCTTTCTTGAAAATGAAAATTGGACACTTCTTGTCGTGTCTCACGACAACACATGGGATAGAGTAGCTATGGATGAAGTCTTTGTTGACGGATGTGAAATAAATGCCTGACGAGATTTCTTACACGGGTTTATTCTTTGGTTTTCTTCTGCTCATAATTCCTTTGTTGATCATGAGATATGTACGACTGAATATGGGGAAAGAATCCCTTACAGCGATTTTCAGGATGACGGTACAGCTTTTCCTTGCCGGCTTATTCCTGACATTTGTGTTTGATATGAACAATCCTTTATTGAATTTGTTGTGGTTTTTCCTGATGGTTTCATTTGCAGCATTTGAGTCCGTCCAGCGTCAGGAAATGGATCTCAAATCCCTCTATATCCCTACACTTGGTGCTTTCCTGGGAGGTACGTTCCTGATACTTATGTATGTAAACTCCTTTGTAATTGATCTGGCCAATGTGTTTGAAGCTCCTTACCTC
Source organism: Methanohalophilus halophilus (assembly GCF_001889405.1). Lineage (NCBI taxonomy): Archaea > Methanobacteriati > Methanobacteriota > Methanomicrobia > Methanosarcinales > Methanosarcinaceae > Methanohalophilus > Methanohalophilus halophilus. Next base: position 1,779,717 of record NZ_CP017921.1, on the reverse strand, counting down.
ATACCCATAGGTGGTATATTGCTTGGCAATTCCCTTGGTGGAACTATAATTGGTGTAGGAAATTTCTACAGCAGCTTAAAAAGAAACGAAAACCGCTATGTATCCAGCCTTTCTTTTGGTGCCGGAATGAATGAGGCACTTATGCCCTATGTAAGAAAGGGCCTTCGTTCTTCCCTGAAACCGGCTGTAGGAGATATTTCTACTATAGGAATTGTTCATCTTCCCGGCATGATGAGCGGCCAGTTGATAGCCGGAGCATCACCAATCCTGGCGATCAAATACCAGATTGCAGTAATGGTTTCTGTTTATGTATCCACTGTTACATGTGTGACACTTGCAATTTTCCTGACATCACGTATTTGTTTTGATGAGTACGGGATATTGAAGGATCAATTGTTTCGAAATAAACCGGATGTTTCATGAAACCTGTATGGAAAAAGGTAAAGTCGATGACATTATGTCCTGTTTATCCACAAATACAGACATATAAAGAGAAAATCTTTTAAAGGAGTTATCCTTTTCTCCTCCCTTGTGCCCGAAGATAACATACGTGTCAGTTTGAGCAGGGATCTTACCCTTTTTGATATTACTATGATAGGCCTTGCCGGTATGATAGGAGCCGGTATTTTTGCTCTTACCGGTATAGCCACGGGTATAGCGGGGCCGGCAGTTATGCTCGCTTTTCTCTTAAATGGTGTAGTGGCAACCTTTACAGGTCTGGCATACGCTGAACTTGGTTCTGCAATGCCTGAAGCCGGTGGAAGTTACCTGTGGGTAAGGGAAGGCATGGGCAACCATCTGGGTTTTCTTTCCGGCTGGGTTGACTGGGCAGCACATACTATCGCATGTGCCCTGTATGCAGTAACTTTCGGTGCATTCTTTTCAGAACTTATTGTCAATTTCCTGGGATATGAGCAGTTCGATCAAGGTCTCTTGATAAAATTATCAGCTCTTGTTATTGTTTCCCTTATGGCTCTCATAAATTTCATGGGGGCCAAGGAAAGTGGTCGCCTCGGTGGTTTTGTCACACTTTTTAAAATTGCTATCCTGGTAGTTTTTGCCGGGTTTGGTATCTACAAAACCATTACCCAGCCTGACTGGACATTTTCATTTTTCAGTGACCCCTCTTTTGCACCTAATGGTTTTATCGGTATCCTGGTAGCTATGGGTTTGACCTTCATTGCTTTTGAAGGATATGAAATCATAGTGCAGAGTGGTGAGGAAGTCAAAAGACCGGAACATAACATTCCCAAAGCTGTCCTTATCTCCCTGTGGACAGCTGTTATCATTTACATCATAGTCGCTTTTGCTTTGATAGGTGGCATTGAAGTAGGTATTCCCAACTGGATTTATCTGGGTGAACTTGGTGAATTCAGTATGATACGGGTGGCAAACCAGATAGTATCTTTCGGTTCGGTGCTGATCCTGGTGGGAGGTTTCGTTTCCACTATCAGTGCAATGAACGCCACCGTTTATTCCTCTTCCAGAGTGGCTTTTGCCCTGGGAAGAATGGGTTTTTTGCCCAATTCCCTTTCGAACATCAATGAAAAAAGACGGACGCCTCATTTTGCAATCCTCTTCAGTTACCTGATCATAGCATCAATGGCTCTGCTTCCCATCGAAACGGTGGCCTCAGCTGCAAATGTGATGTTTTTAATTCTGTTTATTCTGGTCAACATGGTCCTTATAATTCTCCGTTTCAGGAGGCCTGACCTGAAAAGGGCATTCAAGATGCCTTTTGCCCCGTATCTACCCCTGGTTGCAATCGTGGTGCAGGTATTTATTGGTTATTACATGGTAACTGAAATCGAAAATACTGCATTTGTGGTTGCAGTTACTATCCTCTGGGTTATTCTGGGTTCTTTTATTTATTTCTCTTACTCAGAGAAGGAGCTTAAAAAACGTGCTTTGGTCAGCCGTAAGAAAATGTATGAAAGAAAGCCTGCTCGAGAAGAAGGTTATAAAATATTGATCCCTGTAAAAGATGAGGAAAGTGCCTTCAAACTTGCATCATTTGCCCATTCCGTGGCAAAGGAAAAAGATGGTACAATCCTTTTTTTGAGTGTAATAACGCTGCCTGAACAAACACCTTTCTCGGCTGCTGATGAGTACCTACCGGAAAAACAGGAATTTATTCACAGGCTTATCGATTCAGTTGATGTACCTGCAGGAGGCATCATTAAGGTTAGCAGGTCTGCACCTGACACAATAATGGATACTGTGGAGGAAGAAGAATCCAATATGTTGGTTATGGGATGGAGAGGCAGGACCTTCAGACAAGACGTCGTGCTTGGCAGTACCATTGACCCATTATTGCTCAAGGCTCCCTGTGACGTGGTAGTTGCCCGTTTCGAAGCTGACAGGGAATGGGAAGATATGAAGAATATACTCCTTCCCACCGCAGGTGGTCCTCATGCTATTCTTGCAGCAGAGATGGCACGCAGCCTTGCCAGGAAAGAAAATGGAACTGTCACGATGCTCAATGTTGGACCTTCGGATGAGGACAGAAAAGTTGCAACAAAGGTATTCCAGGGAGTTTCCATTCATTTATCTGGAGTGAAAACAGAAAGCAAGTTTATTGTTGGTGATGATGCAGTGTCCGTAATTGATGAAGAGGCAAAGAACCATGATGTGATCTTTTTGGGAGCAACTACCCGCCCATTCCTCAAGAACTTCCTGAGCGGTGTGTTCCCTGAACAGGTCATTCGTGGCACTGATAAAACTGTTATCATGACACGTAGATGGGTTAAGTTCAGGGATATGCTTAAAAAGAAAGTATAAAATTGTGAAAGGGTCCTTTTGACCCTCTTTTCTTTATATTCCAAAAGCCGTACGTGTAAGCACTATAAGTCCCATCAGTAAATTCAGTACAACAAGTCCTCCAATTGCCATTACTCCGTATTTGATCCATGTGGTATTGAAATCGAATATTGAAAGGGATTGTTTTACTGAATCCATTGTATCGTTTGCTTTTGAAAGTGTCTCTTTTGACTCTTCAAGATTGTCATTAAGGTTGTCCAGTACGGTATTGATGCGCGGTTGTTGATCGCGACGCAAACTTTCAAGGACTCCATGAGCTTCATCAAGGGTTTGCGGGATAATGCCGGATGTATCCTTCCACACATGGGTAAGCAGCAATTCTTCCTTTTCAAATTTATGGAGTTGCCTTTCATAATGGGATCTTTGGGCCAGAATATGATCAAAATTACGCTGGTAACCATCAAATTTTGTAGCAATGGAAGCGGAAACTCTTGCACCCGCAGGCTGTGCTTTTTCCAGAGAAAATTTTCCCGAAGAGGTTAATGAACTTCTTATAGCTGAAATGCTTGCCTCTGTACTTGAAGGTATTTTGTCTTTTAAGGCAGATACTTCTTCCGTATTTTGGTAATCCTCTTTGCCTGTGTCGATCTTTGCAAATTGTTTCTCTTCATTTATTTTCAGATAATCAGGATTAAAGGTTCTTTTAACTTCATCATCATCACTTACTGACTTGAAACTGGATGAATCCTGCTTTAGTAAATCTGATTTTGGAAATTTCAGGTAGTCCGATGTATCAATCATCCCCACAGGTTGAATGATATCTTTGTTTATTTCAAATTTTGCAGCAGGCATTTCTTTCATTACAGATTGCAGGGACGCTGCTATCTCCCCTTTGCGTTCTATCAGGTCGTTGAAATAGGCTTTACGTGCAGTTATCCTGTCAAGTTCCAGTTTCTGTGCAGGTTTTAGGTCTGTAATGGCTATGGGTACCTTTTCTCTGGTAACAAACAGTTTTTTAGCTTCTGTCAATACTTCTTCACTAACCTCCAGGTTGTCATCAATTCCTCCGAGAACATCTTCTATCATAGGCTGTTCAACGGTATTCAGGCGCTCAAGAACTTCTTTTGCATTGTATATCCCGCTGGTAAGAACTCCCGGTTCCTTATAGAGAATTTCCATGATCTGACCGTTGATAGCTGCGATTCTTGAAAGGATTTCGAACTTTTCAAGTACATTTTCCATATCTGAAATCATATCCCAGAAATTAAAGGAAAAATCCAGAGGATCTTCCACACCCAGATTTTGAAGTTGCTGCAACAATTCCTGCTTTTCAATTTTTAATTCATCAAGTCTGGTTTTCTCTTCTTCCCAGAGATCATTTTCTGCCCGTGGGCTCAGCCTTTTTATGGATATGAGTTCTTCTGTTTCCTGCAGGAAAGAATTTAGTTGTTCTCCTACGGATTGGATTGTCGATCCAATTATCGCAATGGAGATGCCTGCGGCTTCTGCGGCATCGCCTGCAGATTCACTGCTCTCATAAATCGATTTGCCAAGCGTATATAATCCGCCTGTTGCCACTCCTGCTACCACGTCAAAAACATCCCCAAAACTTACCATTTCCACTTCTCCTATAGTTTACTTACTTTCCAAACAATTAAAATTCAAAACAAAGTATAGATTAGATAATAAAATTATGTTTAATAGGCACCAAAAAGATAACCCCCAAAAACGGAGTAATTAATATTCATCTGTTATATTAATGAAAAATTAATAGAAAGGAATAATTCCGTTGTTCACCGGTAATGACCCTCGCCTGTAATAATTTCTCCCTCGATTGGGACCCAACCATCCTGATTTCCTTCAAGGGTTATGTGAAGATGTTCATGATACTGGTTGCCGCTCCAGCCATAGATCCACCAATTGTTCATTCCCATGAAACTCATGGAAATATCTACCGTGTTTTCTGCAGTTGTGTTGTACTTTGCATAGAGACGGCTTTCGTATTGGTACGTCTTGACATTTTCATTTTCCTCATTGGGGAATTGGTTTGGAACTTCTTTTGTGTTGTATTTTGGTATGAATGTAGCTTCTTTTTCCAGAGGGTTTCTTGTGTCCAATTCATGATCCCCATTCTGGTAGATGCTGAAACCCTCTGGATAGGGAATAGGTGTATCTTCTGAATATTCAGTGGATTCGTTTATTGTACGGTTCAGTCCTTCACCCTGGCCTTCTTCTATTGGAATCGGAGTTGAATGGAATTCAGGGTCTATTTTTAGGGCCGTGATTTGCAGCATTTTACCGTGTTTGGTTTCTGTAATGGTACAGTTCCATCCGATTGGCTTGTTCAGATTGTTTTCTGATTTCAGGGGCTCTGAAAAAAATGATTCATTCCCATCAGAAGGAAGAGGTAAATACAGGGTCACGTTATGGAGTGGATGCAATGTTTTTATGCTGACATCATATTGATATTCGCTCTGGAAAGTATCTTCGTACATCTGGTTCTGGTGGTTGGCCCATAGAACCGAGGCCGCTATAATTAAAATGGCAAATATCAGAAATATTTTTATAAATTTGTTCATAGTTGCTTTTTGTAGTATAATTATAAGTTTTTATCTCTTGAAATACTATATAGGAAGAACAAACATATTTGATGGCTTAAGAATATCTGTTATACAGGAGATACCAATTCATGGACATTTCAAAAAGTTACAAAATATTTGGAATAACCCTGGTGGTTGCATCAACCATTCTTTACTTCTTCCATTACCTGATTTTTCATGACCCACACCACATATTCATATTCCTCGTGAGCGATATAGCATTTGTTCCAATAGAGGTTTTGCTTGTCACGATGATATTACATAAACTGCTTAGTGACATGGAAAGAAGCAAGCGGCTTGAAAAATTGAATATGGTTATCGGTGTTTTTTTCAGCGAAGTGGGAACGAAATTACTAGCTTTCTTTTCAGACGCCGATCCAGGTCTTGAAAATGTTCGCAATCGGCTAATCGTAAGGAAAGATTGGACCGATGAGGATTTCGAGGAAATTACTTCATTCCTGCGTAATTACGAATATTCGGTGAATATAGGCAATGTAGATCTTGTTTTTCTGCGTGATTTCCTGAAAAAACACCGCAGTTTCATGGCAGGGTTACTTGAAAATCCTTCATTGCTTGAACATGAATCCTTTACGGGTTTATTGCGTGCAGTCTTCCACTTGATGGAGGAACTGGTTAGCCGTGCGGATCTGGAAGATCTCCCGGAGTCAGATTTTGATCATCTGGCACTGGATATAGAAAGGGCTTATGGAAGACTTGTTATAGAATGGCTGGATTACATGAAGTATTTAAAACACAACCACCCATATCTCTTCTCCCTGGCAATGCGGACCAATCCTTTTGATACAAAAAGTTCTGCAGTGGTTCATTCATGAAAATGCCCTGTATTTATCTTACAGATGCGGGTAAATAACGAGAGAAAAAAATGAAAGATCTATCAGGAAAGCACCAATCCAGACAACTTACCCTGCTTTTTCTGGGGACATTCTGTGTTTTCCTGGCCCTTTTATCTTTTATTCCCCTGCTGCCACCCATAGCTGCAGAACTCAACATTTCCCGTTCAAACCTGGGTTGGGTGGCGGGAATTTTCATGATATGTATGGCTTTTTTCCAGATTCCCTTTGGAATGATGTCAGACAGGTTGGGAAGAAAGCCCATGATAATCGGTGGGATATTCATTTTTTCCAGCGGATTATTTGTGACTTCATTTGCTTATTCCTTCCTCAGCCTCCTGGGAGCCCGCGCGATTTCAGGAATAGGGGCTGCAATCTTTTTTTCGACCTCTTTCACGATGATTGGTGATCTTTATGAATTAAAGGAGAGGGGAAGGGCAATGGGTATAATAGCCATTGCTGTGGGGTTGGGTACGATTTCCGGATATATAGCCGGAGGTACACTGGGAGAAGAATACGGATGGCGACTTGTCTTCAAGACACTTTCATTGATCGTTTTTCTTGTATGTGCTGTCTTTTTCCTGCTGGAAGAGACTGCTCCGAGATATCAGGAAAGCGCCCATTTCCTGAATCTCATGACCCTGTCCCTCAATTTTTTCAAAACCCGCACCATCCTATTTGTGACCTTTATAGCGATGTTGTGTAACATGGTTTCCATCGGTGCCACCTACGTGCTGCCCTTTTTCGCACAGGACCAGGGCATATCTACATCAACTACCGGTTTGTTGTTCGTACCGTTTGCAGCGGTCAGTTCAATAAGTGCTTCAGGTTGCGGGAAATGTTCCGATACAATCGGCCGGAAAAAACCTCTGGTCGCAGTCACATTCGTGGCAGCGGTTGCTTTAATCCTGTTCTGCAGGATGCCCGTGGACCCCCTTTCAATCGCCCTGAATTTCGCCCTGGTGGGGTTGTGTTTCAGTCCGGTTGTAACCCTCACCTCAACCATCCTGGTGGATGAGGTTGTACGTACCGATTCAAGCATACTGGGCACCACAATGAGCACGTTCAATATGGTTCGCTGGCTCGGTGCAGCGCTGGGTCCGGTGATTGCAGGGGTGATGCTGGACCAGTACGGTGCACGTGAATCACTGCTGGTGCTGGCGTTGCTTGTGACGGTGGCGTTTGTGCTGTCGGTGGGGTTGAGGGAGAAGTGGGAGTGAATTTGAAGTAACGTTTTCATCTCTCACAATTGTTAAAATACAGTTTATTGGAATCCACGAAAAATTGAAATTACAAAGCCTGACATCCACCCCCTGTCGATATACTTAACTGTAATAAATTAGAAAATCAAATGTATAGTTGGAGGGGAAAAATGAGACATGGGGAGTTCTATAAGAATAATGAAACTGGCAAACTTGGGAAAATTGTAGAAACAAATCCACTGGCAATTTTCTTAAAAATAGATGGTAATTTTGTCGAATTTGAGAGGGATATATTTTTGGATTATTGGTCCAGGGTCAAGGGAGAATCGGAATATGAATTGGAACTTGCTCTGTTATATGATGAAATATGCCAGATCGCAGACAAGCAGAATGTGGGCACTAAAAAATTAATCGCCGATCTAAATGGCCTGTGCGAAAAACAAAGTAATTCTTAACTTTTTTTTCGAATCGGTCGTTAATCAGTTCTTTTTATGGCAATGGGTGGATTGAATATCCGTATTCAATGTTCACCATTGTCCAGTGTATAACGCAGGGGTCTATGGTCAACCCCTTTTACTCTTGTAGGTCCTTCATTTTTCATACCGATTTTTTTTGCAACTCTCCTGGAAGCAATGTTGTCCTTATGTGAAAAAGCGATGAATTGCTTACAATCCAGTTTGCGGCAAGCGTGATGCAAGAATATTTGGATAGCCTCGGTTGCAAATCCCCGATTCCAGTGTTTTGGTAAAATGGACCAGTATACCTGCTAGGCTCCCTTATCCGGGTCAGGTAACATTCCAACAGAACCGACAAATTCATCACTGCTCTTTTTTGCAACAGTATAGGCATAGACCTGGTCTGGTTCATCGTAGTTTTCCATCGTTTTACGGAAAAACCTGCGGCTATCTTTATAGGATACCGGTTTTTGACTGAAGAAAAAATATTTTGTAGCTTTATCATTTGAAATAAACCTGTAAAAACCAGCAAAATCTTTCTCCTCCAGCGGCCTTATGACAAGCCTTTTGGATTCTATGATTTCGTGTATTCTTGCTGGCATGGGTATACACATGATTCAAAGACTTATGTGTTTTACCGTCGCTAATATCAAAGAAAATTCTATTGCAATGTGTAAAAATATGGCGAAAAACTAATGAAATAGATTATTGATTATAGCACATGAGCTTTGATAACCCTGGTTTTTTTGAAAAGTTGCGAATGGAAGTGCTCTGGAACCGTCTGGGAAGTTTCCGCTATAAGCAATATATTCAGGGTCTACAGTTGAAAGGTGATGAAAATATTCTGGATTTTGGATGCGGAGGAGGCGCGGCTTCAAAGCATATAGCAAAGGCCCTTTCAGACAGCGGCAATCTCGTTTGCATTGACACCTCTGCTTTCTGGCTGGAGAAAGCAAAAAAACGTATGAATGGTTTTTCCAACGTTGAATTCATCTGTGAAAGAATCGAGAATGCAGATCTGCCTGATAATCATTTTGATTCTGTTTTCATTCATTTTGTCCTCCATGACATTGACGAAAAGGACAGGCAGGAAATATTAAACTCCCTTGCAGGCAAACTTAAGAAAAACGGTCTTATTTACATCAGGGAACCAACCAAACATGATCATGGTATGTCCCCTGTAGAAATAGTAGAACACATGAAAAAAGCAGGTCTTGCAGAACTTTCCGGCATGCATGGGGAGTATTTCAGGTGGCCTCATTATACCGGTATTTTCCGTAAATAAAAAATAAATTTATGCCTGTAATATGAAAATACACAGGCAGGAATGTTTGGGAATCAGTCGAGCAATTCTTTTCCGACGGTTTTTGCCTCATCCATTAATTCCGTGTTATCTTTAACTGCACCCGGTTCATAATAACCGGCACCCAGCAATGTATTCTTGATTTCCATCCCGAAAAACTGGTTCATCAGTCCCCCAAACTCGTCAAATACCGGTTTGTACTGGTCCTTTTCGGGGAACCCCTGGGAACCCACCAATACAAGTTTCTTACCGGCATTGATACGCGGAGAGAAATCCGGGTTAATCAGAGAATAGAACCTGTCTATGAATGAACGTGCCTGTCCGGTAAACTGGCCGAAATAAATGGGTGATCCAAAAACAATACCATCAGCATCAATGATTGCATCCAGAGCCTTTTCCATGTCGTCTTCAAGTTTACATCTTTCATGGGCTTTACAGTAGCCACATGCCTGACATCCCTGAAAATCCATCTCATTGATATTGAATTTCCTGACATCAGCACCGTTCTCGGAGGCACCGTCAAGGACTTGCTGTACAAGTACATCTGTATTCCCATCTTTACGGGGACTTCCTACAAAACCTACAACTTTCATTGTTCCACATCCATTTGGCTTTATGAATTATTTTCTGTTTCTTTTAGAAACATTATGTGATGTGTAAGTATGTGCTTATATATTTAAGCGTTATATCATCCACAGACTTCTGTTTGGCGTGCGTGTAACTATAATCTTTTTGTCTCCAGAAAATGTTGGATTATCTTTTTAAGGAAAAGTGCCTATCTTATTATATCCATAAATCTATCGAATATCAGGGAGTGTCATATGGGAGTAGAAGATGTAATGAAAGAGGTCTCAGAGGAACTTGAGCGCCTTGTAAGCACAAAAACTGTTGTGGGGGAAGCGATGGAAGCAGGTGGAAAGACTATCATACCCATCAGCAAAGTATCTTTTGGCTTTGGTAGCGGCGGTGGTGAAGGTAAGAAAAGTGCAACCGAATCGGGCTTTGGTGGCGGCGGCGGTGCAGGTGCAAAAATAGAGCCTGTTGCATTTCTTGTTATATCTGAAGAAGACGTAAAGTTGTTGCGTGTATCCGGCAAAGGCGATATCGATAAGTTTATTGAAGCAGTTCCGGAAATAATCGGGAAAGTCAAAGGAATGAAAGGTAAGATGAAAGATTCCAATAAACCCGGTGAAACACAAGAACAAAGTCCGACAGAAGAGGAAAATAACTGATATTTTCCTGTCGATAATTAAGAGTTTACAGGTCTATGTGGCCTACAATTCTTTTTTTTGTTTTATTAGTACTGCTGTTAGTAGTACTTGTAATATTTATTGCAGCGTTTGACTTGACATTCAGTTTTAAGATTGATAAAAACGGATATACCGGCGATATAAAAATAAGTTTGCTAAGGCTATCCAGAGTTATCAATATCAAAAATAACCAAAAAAAGGAGGTTACAAAATCCTCTAATGCTGCGGGTAAAGCTGAAATACCTAATAACAAAGCAGCAAAAAAAATTTCATCTGCCATTTCGATACTTCATGATATTAGAATACCTCTTTTAAGGCTGATGAATGATACATTAAAGGTAATCCACTTTCGTAATTTTCACTTTAATCTTAAATGGGGTTTGGATGATCCTGCAACTACGGGTATCACTTGTGGCTTTTTGCATGCAGCACTTTCTGTTATCAAAAACAGATGTTTGCATTGCAATTATAGACTTATACCCCTGTTTGATGAAAAGATGTTTGAAATGGATGTACGGGCAACTTTGCGTTTTCGGCTTTACAGATTTTTCCCGGGAATTATTCGTTTCATTTCAAAGAGAATAGTTCTCAGAAATTTGTGGGTTTTGTTAAGGAATAATTATTGAAAAACTTACTATCGGAATTTCTGGGCAAATAACACAAGGGATATATTTCCAGAAGATGGCGTCTGTATTTGATGAAGATATTGACCATAACAGAAACCTGGTAGAAACAGTGTTTCCTGTTTTGAAAGAAAGATATGGAGAAGAGATAGGAGCAAGAATTACAAAAATAGGTCATGAGAGATCATATTCAAATTATTGGTACGTGACCTTGATAAGCATATCAAGGTCACAATCCTTGCTTAAATGAAGATTTTTTCAAAACCGGAATAACTTTTACTCAATTTAATATCCACCGGTATTTTCACCTTCATCAGTACCCGAACCTGTAGCCACATCACCTACAATAACCGTACCTGTCATTGATGGATGTATTGTACATTCATACTCATAGGTTCCGGCTTCATCAAATGTATAAGTGAAAGTTTCTCCTTGGCCTAGGTTACCAGAATCAAAATTCTGACCTGTTACTGTATGCGTGGCTGAATCTTCATTGGTCCATGTAACAGTATCTCCTACTGATATCTGTATGGTAGCTGGTTTGAACTGGATATCTTCCATAATCACACTGGTTGTTTCTATAGCTTCACCATTTTCTTCTGCTCCGTTATCAGATTGCTGATAATCGGCACATCCTATAGCCAGAAATACAGTCACTAGCACTATTAAAATCATAAATACTTTCTTCATATATACCCCTCCCGTAATATTAATTTAAAAATCAATGTTGATAAGTCTTTTTATTGGTTCTGCAGAAAACCTGTTTTGTACGATTTCAACATTATTAAATCAGTACGTATTTATCGATATTGAATCACAGTAAAATACAGTTGGTACTCAGAGGCAAATTATGAAAAATTTTGAAAAACTTGCGGATTCATGTATTGAGTGTGGTAAATGCTGGGATATATGCCCTGTTACAAAAGTAATGGGTAACCAATCTTTCACCCCACAGGCCAAAATATCTCTGTTGCGACGTATCGAAAGAGGAGATGAGCTTACAGAGGATGAAATAAACAATGTTTACCTTTCCACACGCTGTGGTGCCTGCGATGATGTCTGTCCCGTGGACATTCCAATAACGGATATTATACAGAGGGAAAGGCAACTGCTCGCAGAACAGGGCAGGGAACCGGAGAAAACATCCAAAATCTGTCAGAACATTCTTGTAAATAATGTACCGGGACACATGGACGATGCTCATCGTTTTGACTGGGTAACCAAGGATCTGGAAATCGCTGAAAAATCAGAAATTGCTTATATGGGAGGCTGTTGGGTATCCTTTGCTCAGCCGGAGATTGCACGTTCAACGATACAATTGCTGAATGCTGCAGATATCAGGCCCATGTTACTTGAAGAGGAAAAATGCTGTGGTCTTTTCCTGATTGACAACGGCCATCTGGATGAAGCTGCAGAACATGCACGTAAATATGTGGATTACATCGAATCACAGGGAATAAAAAAACTGGTGGTCTCCTGTCCGGGATGTTACGAGGTTATCGGGAAAGAGTATGCAAAATTAGGCAGAAAACCAGGATTCGAAGTTGTATTTTCTCTTGACCTATTCAGTGAGCTTGTCAGGGAAAGCAAACTGCAGCCACGTAAGACCACGGGTGCGGTTTCTCTGAGGGATGCATGTCCCATGAGAAAAGAAAAGGATGTTCCCAGACAGTTGATTTCAGCTATGGGATATTCCATAGAAGAACTTTTTGAAGGTACGGTTTGTTGTGGTGCACCTGCAGGTGTCAAACCCAATTTCCCGGAAATATCCGGCAAAATAGCAAATCTAACCCTTGAAAACCTACAGGAAGGCAACACACTGGTAAGTTACTGTCCCTTTTGCCAGTATCATCTGGACGGTGTTTCAGGAGAACCAAAACCAGTGATAAAAGACATCTCTACGTTACTTGCAGAACAAATACTTTAAAATCATTCGATCTGCAAAATTTTCAGCATATTGGTCCCTCCCGGCTTACCGGGAGACTGGCCTTCTGTGAAAACTATGAGATCACCAACCGATGCGATCTGGTTTTCTTTCAGCAACTTAGAGGCAGTTTGTTCCCAGCTACCACCTTTATTCGGGGAATATATAGGATAAACCCCGTATGAAAGGGCAAGGGTTTCACATATTTCCTCTCTTCTGCTCAGAGCGAATATCCAGCAATCGGGTTTAAGCCGGGAAATCCTGCGCGGAGTCTGGCCGGAAATGGTGGGTGTTATAGTGTGGTCTACTTTCAAACGCTTGATGGCCTGGTAAACCTGCAGGGCAATAACATCACTAACTGACATGGTAAGTTCATCGATGCCTTTTGTAAGTAATTCAGTTCCCCAGCCGGTTTCATTCCTCCATTTTTCTGTCCTTGAAGCGATTCCAGTCATCATCAACACGGTTTCAATCGGGTATTTTCCGACTGCCGTTTCCCCGGATAGCATCAGGGCATCTGTCCCGTCAAGTATCGCATTTGACACATCCGTGGCCTCTGCCCGTGTTGGACGAATATTTTCTGTCATTGATTCAAGCATATGTGTTGCAGTAATGACAGGTTTGCCCCGCAAATTTGCCTTATGTATAATCTCTTTTTGCAAAACCGGTACTTGCTGGATCGGGGTTTCAACTCCCAGATCCCCCCTTGCAAGCATTATGGCATCGGTATGCTCAAGAATATCATTTATATTTTTTACAGCTTCTTCCCTTTCTATTTTTGCCACGACATAAATAGACTCACCATGCTGCTGGGCAAAATTTCGCAGCTTTTCAATATCAGATGCACTTTCTACAAACGAGAGACTGAATATGTTAATTCCTTCCTCCAGGGCAAACTTCATGAATCTCAGGTCATCATCCGTAACAGCATCCAGAAAGATGCGGGAGCCTGGCAAATTTACTCCTTTGTGGGATGTGAGATAACCCCCGATTTCAACCTTGCATTCCACCCCTTTATCGGTATTTCCCAGACATCTAAGCTGGATAAACCCGTCATTAAGAAATACATTGCTTCCCGGGCTCACACTTTCATAAAGCCGTTTATAATTTACAGGTATAATGTTTATCTCACCCTCTATATCCAGAGGGGTGAGATAAACAGTATCTCCCTTTTCAAGAGTTAATGGCTCATTTTCCAGGTCACCAACCCTTATTCTGGGACCCGGGAGGTCGGCAAGGATGGCCACAGTAACTCCCAATTCAGTTGATAAACTACGAATCCTGTGAATAACTTCCCTGTGTTTTTCCAGATCACCATGAGAAAAATTGATCCTGGCTACATTCATCCCCTTAAGTATCAATTGCCTGAGTACGGGTTCGGGACTGGAAGCCGGGCCAATCGTGCATACAATTTTGGTACGGTGATCTGGTAATTTCATATTTATACCCGTGTGTTTGTGAGGATGTCAACTATTACTCTTCTTCCTTTTTGGATGTGGTGCTCTTGCACCATTCTTTCATCTCGCGGTCAGCTTCTGTTGTTTCCTCTTCATCACCGCTTACAAGTTCACACCAGTCATCGATTGCCTCTTCAGCAGTTTCCCCGGGCTCTTCTTCCTTTTTCTTAATAGGTTTTGGTTCATTTGATGGTGTAGGCATATAATCACTCCCTTTGTACCCTTTCCTTTTGTACAAGTATAGCATCCTCTATATTAAGGCGTGCAGTATACTCATCACTATCTATGATAGTGCTCTTTTTTATTTCTATTCTTTTGGAGTATAAGGGACAGTCAAGAACGAAACTTTCAAATTCTCCTCCTTCCCCGGCAATATTCAGCCCGATTTTACCATTCAGTTTTACCAGTTCCTCAATCTCGTTTTTGGTAATTTCCTTACCCAGCCACTTGTTGCTTAAACCATAAGCTGCGATGCTACTGAATAGGAAATGAAACTTTTCTTCTAGCAATTTGTGCATTTCTTCTTCCTGGTTCATATGCCAGAGAGGTGAATACACATGCATCCCGAGTTCTGAACAGATATTTTCGATTCGCTCTTTCTGGTAAGTTGAATACAGGGCACCGGTTACCACTCCTTCGATCCCATATTCTTTTTTTGCCTTCACGATTGCCTTTTTCAAGTCATCCAGCTCAACTTCCTTTTCCCCTGCGGTTTCCTGTTCCAGAAGGGGGATTCCCATGGCTTGGGATTGCAGGGATGCCATATTGATGTTAGGTGTATGGAACATATAGGAGTCCGGATTTTTGCTTTTTACTGTGATCAGGCACTTGATCGGATAACCTGCATCTTGCATTTTGTACATTGCGAAGTGACAATCTTTTCCCGAACTGAACAGTACTCCAAGTTTGGGCTTGTAGTTTTTTTCCATGTTCTTCAGATAATCCGTTTTATTTTTATAACCAGCTCGTTTTGCCAGTTTTTCGATACCCCTGTCAAACTTGCTCCCATACTGGGCAGCCTTTTTACTCCTGAATGCAAATTCTGCAGCAATTCCAGTCCTTTCAGCCACCTGGCGCAGTATCATCTTATTGCCTTTTTCATTAAGCTTAAGGGCAGCAGGAATTCCCAGGGCATATTCTGCAACATGCCTGTTCAGGAAAGGGGAACGTAAGTCCAGTTCCAGTTCGGATGCAATCAATCCGTCCCTGTAAGTATCTTCCAGATGGATATTTAGTGTATCCTTCAGACATTCATTGTTAAGGTCAGTTGCTCTTTTGTGTCTGTTATAGCCACCGAACATTTCATCTGCCCCGCTACCTGTAAAAAGAACGCTGACCCCATCCTCTTTTGCTGCCCTGGCTGCTATATACGTTGGCAGGGCAACCCCAACCATGGGTACACTTGTAGTTTCTATCAGGGGAACGAGTTTTTTCAGGATTTCTTCTGTCTCTTCAAGAGATACTTCAATAACTTTCAGCGGCAAATCCAGCTCGTTTGCTATTTTTCGTGCATGCTGTACATCGGGTGCTTGTATTTCACTTTCAAGTCCTGCTACATAGCAACAGATATCTTGCTTGCTATATTTTTTACACAACATGCTTACAAGTGTGGAATCCACACCTCCCGAAAACAAAACTCCTGTCCTGGAAGGAGGAAGACACCTGCTGACAGAATCCCCAAGCAGCCGATATAGTTGTTCTATGATTTCATCAGGTTGTTTTGTTGCAGGTTCAACAGATGGTTTCAGTTCATAGTCACTGTATGTATGTAATGTCCCCTCTTCTGTATCATAACTAAGGGTACTTCGCGGGTCAACTTTTTCAATATTATAATAACCAGCCATTGCAAGATATTTCTTTTCGGATGCAACAGCAAAGCCATCTTCTGTAGAATACCATAGAGATTTCACTCCTAACAAATCAGTTGCACAGGTAATCCACCGCTTGCTTCTTGATATAAAAGCACAACCACCAATTAAGTCTCTCTTAAAATCTTCCAGATACAGTCCTGGATCTTGCAGATTCCCAAATTCATCTGTCAGGAGAGTGTCCATCTTCTCTGCAAGAGCATGTGATTTGATTTCACATAAACCACTATCTACAATTGTTGTGGCTGTTTTTTTATTTCCATTTGTATTGGATTTTCCTTTTATTTCCATTAATAAATGATTTGAAATGGGCATTATAATTTGAGTTTGTCTTTTCCCGATTTTATCAATGATGTTATTTTTTGTTGCAATACTCATATGGGGGTTGAATATTGAAATTAGCTTTTGCATCATGTGAATTAATACCTGTCCACTTATTATTTCTTGTCCCTGTAAATGGTAAGCATTGTCGTTATTTGCCGTGGATTTAGTTTTGCATTTTGCTATAGGCTTAAACCGTTTCTTCTCCAATTATTTATATACTTCTTCTAACAAATGAAATCTTCAGAGACAGAGACAAAAGACAATAATAGCAATCAGATATGTTTGCAGAGCTTTGGTACTCTAAATGTGATACCTATGTGGGAGTGTTAAAAAATGAAATATATTATTTTTACTGATCTTGATGGTACGTTAATTGATCATGATACTTATTCATATGAAGCTGCCCTTGATGCAATAAAATTGCTTGACAAAAAGGACATCCCCCTGATTTTCTGTACCAGTAAGACCCGCGCTGAAATAGAGATTTATGTTAAGGAACTAAATATTCGTCATCCTTTTATTTCAGAAAATGGTGGGGCTATCTTCATCCCCCGGGGCTATTTCAATGTAGACTTTGAGTATACAAGCGAAAATGAGGATTATGAAATAATTGAACTTGGAACCCGCTATGAAGAGCTCCGCAGGGTACTTTCGATTATTCGGGATCGTACCGCTCTCCCAATTACTGGTTTTGGTGACCTGGATGCTGAAGAGGTAAGTAAGGATACGGGTCTTGACATTGAATCCTCAACACTTGCCAAAAGCAGGGAATATGATGAAGCATTTAAAATGGAAGATGATGCAAGGACAGAACTGCTCAAAGAGCACATTCTTGCCCAGGGGTTGAATTTCACCAGGGGTGGAAGATACTGGCATTTGATGGGAGATAATGATAAAGGAATGGCAGTTTCGATATTGAGTGAATTATACAGGAAAATTCATCCCTCTGTTGTAAGTGTGGGTTTGGGAGATAGTCAGAACGACCTGCCCATGTTACAGACGGTTGATGTGGCTTACCTTGTCCAGAAACCAGATGGTAAGCATGATCCTTCCATAGAGGATGATGATATAATCAGGGTTGAAGGGATAGGGCCTGAGGGATGGAACCGTGCAATTCTTAAATTAATCGGATCTAATGAGAACAGAGATACAGTTTGATCTTAAAATAAGGGGGAATTATTGTGATACGACTTGAAAATATGCTTCCCAAGGCTTTTCTTGTGGGCATTATAGAAATGGTGGATATGGTAGGGCCGGAAAAGACTTACCACTGGATTGAATCTATTGGTAATAGGCTTGCTGAGATTGAAGGTCCCGGATTTGAGGGTGCAAGGGATGACAATATAAACTATTTGCCTGTATGCCCATTTGGCAATGATCTTGTCGAGTTTATAGAAATATATGGGGAAAGACCAGAAGAATACCAGCAACTAATTGATTTTGTCAAGAATCAGAAGCACCAATCTGAAGAAGGCTGGGACTATCCGGCACTTTCCAGTGCCGTGGGTATATTGCATCATAGTTATAGTAAAAAACGTGCTGAGCTGGCAGGCGCCAAACTCCTTAATCTGGGTAGTAAATCACCTGTAAGTAAAGTAAAAGAATATAATGAGCAGGCTATTGCAAGGTCCGGCATCTCAAAGGATGAAGTTTCCAGCTATCTTGATAAATCGTTTTCCGTATTTAAAATCGAATATCCTGAAGAGGAGTGATCCTATTGAATTATCTGGAAGCCCACAGGCTTTATGAAAACAGTGTCAACATTCTTAGTAAAAATCAGCATGAAAAGGGTGGATTTTATGCAAGTCCTCCCGGCACAAGATATCCTTTTATTTATCCCAGGGATCATTCGATGGATATCCTTGGTGCAATAGATGCTGACCTGATGGATCAGGCTCGCAAAGGGCTCGAATTTATGTTGAATGCCCAAAAGCCCCTGGGTGAATTTTCCCAGCGGTATGATATAGACGGCAATGATGCAAGTTACAAGGATTTGCAGATAGACGGAAACGGTCTTATCCTTTATGCGCTTGGGAAGTATTTCGAGGCCACAGGTGGCTCATTTTTTGATAAGATGGCTGATAAGAAGTTCATCGAAGAATACTGGCCTGTTGTCGAAAAGGCAGTCGATTTTATCCTGATGAATAAAAATGAAGAAGTTGATCTTATCCATACAGTGAACAGTATTCATGAATATCCTGCTTATGAGCATGGTTTTGAGATTTATGCCAACTGTGCATGCTGTGCGGGTGTACTGGAAGCTGTGAAGATGGGGGAAGCTTTGGGTAAGGACGTCTCAAAGTGGAAGGAAGAAGGAGGAAAGGTCAGGAATGCCATCATGACACGTCTCTACAGTCCACGCAGGCGTTCCTTTATAAAATGTATCCGTGTGAAGGATAAGAGCAGTAATCCAATAGGGTATGATGCATTTGCCTCCAGTGTTATTGATGTGGATGCTGTGGAATATGCACCTGCTTACTTTGGTCTCCTTCCGGACTCGGATGTTAAGATAAAGTCTACTGTAAAAAGAATCCACGATAATTTATGGGATAAGGAAATTGGCGGCCTCAACCGTTACCCTGAACACTGGGATCGGAATAATGGTGGCTATGGTCCATGGTGCCATTTTACCTGTGAACTTGCAAACCATTTCATAAATATTGATAAAAAAGAAATGGCGGAAATGTACCTGGGATGGGTGGTTGATATGGCTCATGAGTACCAGTTACCTGAACATATATCAACCATAGAACGGTTTGAGATGTGGCTGGAGGATTATACCAATGCCAAAATTCTCAGGGACAGCAAGATGAAGATGATAGAACATGTCCGTGCTCACCCCAAGTGGAAGGATGGACTTGCGTATGTCACTATTC
Organism: Methanohalophilus halophilus; assembly: GCF_001889405.1. Lineage (NCBI taxonomy): Archaea > Methanobacteriati > Methanobacteriota > Methanomicrobia > Methanosarcinales > Methanosarcinaceae > Methanohalophilus > Methanohalophilus halophilus. The sequence goes on along the minus strand of NZ_CP017921.1, from coordinate 1,760,224 downwards.
CTTTGATCTGGCCCCATGCCGAATATATCCGGGCCTATAAAAATTACATGAATAAGTACGGTTGATCTTTTTATTTTTAGCAATTTGCTGCGAAGCCGCAATTTATCGGCCCGCAGCAATTGCACGCACAGGAAGGCCTTTTCAATTCTATGATCTCATTTTTTCGGGAAAAATTCAATAGCCTGGGCAAGTTCCCTGTGATTTTTGGCATAATCCTTGATATCAATTCCCTGCAGATAGGCATCACATGCCTGTACCAGTGCCTTTGCTCCTGATCTGGTTCCTTCCGGATGGGCATGTACTCCTGATCCCATGGTCGTGATGAAATCAACGTTACCCATTACATCGATGAAGGGCTTCAGCCTGACGGGGTTCAGTCCTCCGGAAACAATGGGACAACATTTTTTCATACCTCTCCAGCTGTCTTTTTCCAGGATGACATGATGGGCTATGTCTTCATTCGCAAGTTCTATGGCATCCTTATCCGTTTCCATGATCTTGGCCCAGCTCTGGTCGAAGAAATGACCGTGTGAACTCAGGTACTGTATACCGTGGGCTGCAACAACGTCTTCCTCAGGAGTTCCTTTCATTTTTCCAACTCCTGCGGTACCCGTGTGGATTCCGGAAGCACCTGCCAGACGTGCGAATTTAGACAGGACCAGCACGGAAAAACCAATAGGATTTTCCGGGCGTGTGAAAGCACCGTGGGCAGCCCTGTGGAAATGCAGGAAAACATCGGGATACCTCCTCCTGATGGTCTGGATAGCCATCCAACCGGCGGTAATGCCGTCGATGAGGAAAGCGTAACTTCCGGGCTCAAATCCTGCATTCCTGACCATTTCGCAGCGCTGGATCATGGTGTCAAAGTCCGGTGCCGAGACGTTGAATGAATGCACCTTTTTCTTCCCGGTTTCCTTTACGGCCTTGTCCATGGCTTCTTTAACGTGCTTTACCATCTTGTCGTAGGGACAGAAGTCCTGATTGGCCTGTGGTTCGTCATTCTTGACAAAATCCCCGCCGCCTGCCCAGAAGTCATAACAGACTTCGGCATATTCGGCAGAAGTCAACCCCATCTTGGGTTTGACGATGGTACCGAGAATAGGCCTGTCGTAAACTCCGAGATAACTGCGCATGTCATCGACTGTGAAACCGGGCCCGTCATATTGTTCAAGCATTGAGGGAGGAAACCAGACATCCAGCAGTTTGAGGGCTGATATCTCTTTCATTCCCAGGACGTTTCCCACGATGTAGGTCAGGATGTTCTGTACATTGCCTCCCCTGTCAAAAAGTCTCCAGGGGTAGGCTATCCACACAAGTTCCCTTTCCAGGTCCATCTGGTAGACCAGGGCATTCATTACCTTTGAAAACTTAGTCTCGGTATTTACCCTGAAATTCGTACCCGTTGATGATTCCGCTGCGATTTCAGCAGCTGCCTGTAACATATTCATTTCCCCGCCGGGCACGAGTCTGAAAACCGTAAGCAGGTATTCACCGTTGGTAGGGTCGGGCAATTCGAGGTTCACATAACCTTGTTGTTTGGGATTTAATGACTGGACTAAATCTTCAATAGTTGAGCTCATGATAAGAATAACAGTTTGTAATGTATTTTAGTTTTTGGAAGGAAACAAAATGCAGTCTTCATTAACCCCAAAAACGTTTCGTTTTTGCATAGTTGCGTTCAGCTTCCATAATGTCCCTGTAGAAACCTTCCTCATCCACCTGCATCTTCTGGATAATACGGGTGGCGGTTTCAGGACCAACCCCACGACTTGCCAGAGCCACAACTGCTGTCCTTCCCTGGGTCATCACAATATTTGCATTGCGAAATACTTTCTGGATGCGCTTTTGATCCTCTTTTGAATCGATTCTATCTTTTTTCTTAACCAGTTTTATCTCTTCTTCTTCCCAGGGTTTCAGGGCAGCTATCATCCTGGACTCACAGATCGGACATACAATGTCCTCAGGCACATTTTTCACTTTTCGGCGGGATACCCATTTAGTACAGTGTACACAAAACAGGATTGTCCTGTCATTTTCAATACGGTTTTTCAGTGCCGTTATTATCGAACCTTCAGCTCTTTCCGGTGCGATCAGATCCTTTTTCGCATCGAATCCCGCTCCTCCCAGAGGCGATGGAGAACCTGTTGCGATATTGATTTCTCCCTGCTGCACCTTTTCCAGTATTTCCTTTGTGCGGCTTACATCCAGCATATTGTGGAAAATCTCTCTTAATACCTCATCGTACATAGCCGAGTTTTCATAAATGTCGATAAGTTTTTTCATGCTGATCTTATCGTAGTCCACTTCTTTGCTGATGGCACCGAATTTGCGGGCTACCTGCACCATCTTCCATTTCAAAAGGGAGGTATTTTTCAGTGTCATCTCCAGGATAGGCTCCACATGTTCGGGAAGTGTATCGGCTATCATGGAGCGTATCTGTTCGGCACGGAAACTTACCGGCAGGGCGAGTTTAATGCGATAGGGATCAGTTTCCTGTCCCACACTGCTGCCAAAACGGGCAGCAAGCAGGGCTGTCAGCACCTTGCCCAGGGTCTCGTTGGTATTGTGTCCGAAACAGGCATTGATAACCATTCCATCCTCTTGTTTCTCGATAATGACCTGTCGGTCATGTGGCATTGGGCATTCCTGATCCACATGTTTTTTGATTAGCCGGAAAAAACCATCTGCTGAATATTTGTCCACAGGATAGCTTTCCATCAATGTATTGATGATTTTTTCATCTTCTGCACCTGTTGCAATAAGGTCTGCGGTTTCCCGGCGCAGTTTCCCTACTTCCTGTGCCACCTCGAAAGGAACGGGTATTTCCTCCCCGACCCAGCTGGGGATCTCTCCCATACTTCTCACCGGTTCAACCTTTATGCGCCCTTTTTCAGGATCGAGTTCCAGTACTCTCCACACCTCTCCCCGGGTTATGAAGATCGCTCCGGGATTGGCAAAGTTTACCACAAAGGCCTCATCCAGTGTCCCGACCGCCTTGCCCGTGACTATATCATAAACCTCGAACTTTCTCTCATCCGGGATCATGGAAAGGTTCTGGTAGTAATACTGCCAGCTCCGTTTGCGCCGGCTGATGATACTGGAACCTTTATCCCGCCACACAAGCCGGTTGTATGTAACCTGCTCCACGATTTTTTCCAGTGCCTGCAGGCTTAGATCTTTGAAAGGGTAGGTTCGCCTGAGGATGGAAAGTATCCGGGCAATCTCTATATCCCCGAAATCCAGCACGATACCTGAAAGCTGGTTGGCTATTACATCCAGTGCTCCGCTCTGGGGAGAAATATCCTCCACCCGGCCTTCCCGGGCGGCTCCAACGATGGCCATACTTTCGGCGATATCATCAAATTCCAGTGCGATGATCGTTCCTTCCGAAATTTCATGAATACGATGTCCGGCCCTTCCAACCCTTTGCAACAGTCGGGCAACCTGTCTGGGGGAGCCATACTGGATCACATGATCCACACTGCCGATATCGATTCCCAATTCCATTGAAGATGTACAGATAAGGCCTCGCAAATCCCCGTTCTTGAAGTTCTCTTCTGCTTCCAGGCGGGTTTCATAGGACAGGGAGCCGTGGTGTACCCCGATGGGCAGGTCCAGCATCCTGAAACCTGATGCAAGTACTTCGGCACTCTGGCGTGTGTTGACAAAAATCAGGGTGGATTTTTTCTGCATTACAATATCCTGAATGCAACGCAGGTGTGTGGCCAGTTCCGCAGAACATCCTATTTTGCGTGCGGTTTTGAGATCTTCATCCTCCATGTGAGGGGTGACCACGTTGAACTTGAGCAGGCTGAGCATCTCCACTTTTACTATCTGCATGCACCTTTTTGCTCCTGCAAGGAAAGCTGCCACAACATCGGGATTGCCAACTGTTGCGGAAAGACCAATTCTCTGGAACTCTCCCGACAGTTCCACCAGCCTTTCCAGTCCGATGGCCAGCTGTGCTCCTCTTTTGGATTCGGCAAGTTCATGAATTTCATCCACCACGATAAAACTCACATATTCCAGGTTTTTGCGCAGTCTTTTACCTGTAAACATTGCCTGCAGTGTTTCAGGAGTGGTAATCAATAAGTCCGGAGGGTTTTTTGATTGCTTCTGGCGCTCATACTGACTGGTATCGCCGTGTCGCACCATGACCTTAATATCGAGTTCCTTTCCCCACCATTGTATGCGGTGCAGCATATCCCGGTTCAGAGCCCTAAGAGGTGTTATGTAGAGAGCAGAAATGCCTTTCCTTTCCTCTGGTTTTTTGGAAAGGATATGATCAAAAAGAGGAAGAATGGCAGACTCGGTCTTTCCCGAACCTGTTGGTGCAATAAGCAGGACATTCTCGCCTTCAAGGATTGACGGAATGGACTGTTGCTGGGGTTGAGTGGGGGTATGGAATTGCTGTTTTGCAAGGGCCTTTCTGATATTAGGATGTAACTGGTCAAATACTGTATCCTTCACCGGCTCGCCCTCCTTTTGCCTTTACGTTTTTTCGTAATACTGAGTTTTTTTATATCCTTCAGTTTGCCCATGTACATTCCATCAAGCAGGTAGATATCCGCATTTGCTGTATCAATAGAACCCGATGAGAATGCAGGTCCAAGCAGATCTTCAAGAATCGCTTCGTTAAATGCTACTCCCCCACAGAGTTCATTGAAAGCGGGAATAACTACAACATCAAGATGTGTGTCACTTTCCGGTATTTCAACACCGATTTTTTCAAGATGGTTTTTTAGTTTTTCATGATTCAATTTAGTTTTCACCCAGACCTGCTCGGATGTAGAATACCCCAGGATGTCGGTAATTCGCAGGGTAGGATGATTGTGAGCTACAATTAAATGCTCTGCTGTGATGAGTTTTGGGTCGGGCCAGGTATGGCCGTGGAAATATCCAACCCCCTCAATTATGTCACCTCTGGAGGGGTGGAGGTGAATACGTTTGTTTTTTGGCAGCAGGAATTCAATTCCACCGTCATGATTTCCCGGGAAAATATCGATTTCTGCGTGGAGGGCGAGTTTTTCGAGAAACATGGGTATCTCATCTCGCTCCTGCCATGAAATTTGTGGTACATTGTGTTTTATATCACCCAGCAGTACTATCCTGTCGGGTTTGGTCTGTTCGATATAACCTTCTATCTTTTTAAGTCGTCTTTCAAGACCGCTGGGAACCAGGAAACCACTGTTGTAGAGATCCCATTCGATACCTATATGGATGTCCGAGAGTACAAGGGTGCGGGACTGGCCCTTTACCAGCAGTGCAGGTTCATCTACAAGCGGCTCGATCTCAATTGTCATTTCTTTCTTTTCCCGGACGCTGGTTTTTTTCAAGTTCATCAAGCCTGTCCGATAGGTCCTGCAATTTACTGTCAATGCCTTTGAGGTCTTCATGTACTTCTATCAGACGGTTGTACATCGGGCTGCGTGCATCCTTTACTGCCTGCTGTTGGGAGAATTTCTGCTTACTGGGAATTATATACACATAGGCAAACCACATACCGGTAAAAGCTACGAGGAACAGGGCTATTACAAAGAATAAATAGTGAGGAAACAGGGTGCGTATGAAAGAATCGCCTTCGCTGTAATATTGCAATCTGGTGATCATCAGGAAGTTCATCAAGGAAAAAAGGAACATTGTTTCTCCTATAAGTACAAGCAACCCGCCTAATTTCGTGGACATGCTTTTTTGTTGTGGTAATATTTTATCGAACATAATCCATTTCTCCCTTACTACTAATGACACCTGTTATATGATTATTTTTTATTCAGGAGTAAGGTCCTGACTATTATCATTTTTCCTAATTGTATATTTGATTATCGCGCATAATATTTATGCATTTTAATATATTTGTACTTTGAATAACTAAATAAATATATAAACAGGTTTTATATATATACTATCATGGCGATTATTTAATGAAAAAATTTACAGGTTTTTTAGTAGCTATTTTAATTTTGTCAACTCTGGGAATGGGTTGTACCGAATCGACAGAAGAATCTGCCACCGAATCGGCAGATATAACCATAGGTGCACTTTTACCAGTAACAGGTGACCTTGATTCTATCGGTGTAGCAAGCCAGACCGCTCTCGAGATGTCAAGAAAGGACATTAATAATTATTTTTCAGGGCTTGGCTCAGATAAGAATGTAGAAGTGATAATCAGGGATACTGAGGACAATCCGGCTAAAGCGCTGGAACAACTCAAATCACTTGATGAGATGGGTATAAAGATTGTTATTGGTCCACAGTCAAGTAACAATGCAGAAGCAGTTCTGGAGTATGCTGAAAACAATGGTATAGTTCTTTTGAGTACTGCCTCCACAGCTCCTTCTCTGGCTGTAGCTGATGATAACCTCTTCAGGCTTGTGCCGGATGACAGCAATCAGGGAATGGTACTGGCTACAATGATGAAGGAAGAAAAAGTTGATACTGTAATTCCAATTTACAGGAATGATACATGGGGCAATGGCCTTCGTGAGGAAACAGCAAAGCATTTTGATGGAACAGTAATGGAAGGAATAAGCTACGAATCTGCAACTGAGGATTTTTCCGCAGAAATTGAAGCCTTGAATGGAAAGGTGATTTCTGCAACATCAGATTCCAATGAGGATTCAGTGGCAGTGCTCCTGTGTTCTTATGAAGAGGTTACGGAAATCTTCGCATTGGCTGGAGAATATCCTGCACTATCAAATGTCAGGTGGTATGGTAGTGATGGTGTGGCCCTTAATGAAAAGTTGCTTGAAGAGGAAGTTGCCAGCTTTGCTGTAACAACCAATCTCAGGGCACCAATTTATGGTTATGAGGAAGAAAACGACCGCTATCAGGTAGTCGAATCCAGAATTGAGGAAGAACTTGGACGGGCTCCTGAAACTTATGCACTGGCTGCATATGATGCTCTCTGGCTGGCTACTTTCGTGGATCTCGATGCGGTTCCTGAGAATGATGAAAGCACAAAACTGGCAATGGATACCCTTTCCGATACGTACTTCGGTGTCACCGGCTGGACAAAGCTCGATGAAAATGGTGACAGGATACACTGGGATTACGACATCTGGGCAATCGGTGAGAATGATGGAAATTATGAATGGAAACTTGATGCCAGGTATCAGGTCGACCCCGGAGAAGAAGGTAAATTGATGTACGTTGAATAAAAGTGGTGTCTGTCACCACACATTTTCTTTTTTGTCTCCCTCTAAAATCATTTACTTCCATTTTTAACTTGTCGAAAACCTTATATTTTATCGTGGTTCACTTAAGTGAATATCTTTTACGGGCCCGTAGTCTAGCCGGTTATGACGTCGCCTTCACACGGCGGAGATCCTGGATTCGAATTCCAGCGGGCCCACTTCGGTGTTTGTCGGTTTCTGATAGGGATTCCTGTAGTGATTCGAGTTGATTTTCTAAATTTTGTATTCTCGTTTCAAGGTTAGGTTTCATTTCTGGTTGCACAACGCCTGAGCAAAATATTATTAGACATAATATGCTTAATATATATGTAAAGGTATATAAGGCATCTTTAATGTGTACTTTGCGAAATTAACGTCTTCATCAAGGTTGTAAAATTTATGAAATTTAATACATAGTCATCAATTGAAAATAATGAAGATGAGTACGTAGCAGGCGATAATGCTCGATTTTATGAGGCCTTGTTTCAAAACAATTTAAACCCTATTGCGGTTATCGATATACAGGGCAATTACATAAAAGCAAATGATGCTTTTTGCAAATTTGTTAATGTCCAACCTCAAGATCTGTTAAAAATGAATATTCGTAATTTCTTACCTCCAAATCAGGAAAGTGTGGATTTAGAAGAACATTTTAGATTATGGGAAATTGGTGGGACCATAGAAACACCATATCTGGTAAATGATGAAATTAAAACTCTTGAACTAACACTTACACCAATAAAATACAGAGGAATTAAATGTGTTCTAGGTGTAGGTCGTGACATAACTTTACAAAAAAAGGCATATAAGAATCTACAAAAAAGTGAAGCAAGAAATGAATCTATCAACAAAGCTTTGCCAGATTTAATTTTTGAAATGGATGCAAAAGGGAATTTCATAGACTATAATGCACCTGATGATAATGATTTACTGTTTTCACCTAATGCTTTTCTAAATTAAAACATAAAAAACATATTTCCTGCTCAAATTGCATCTATTACGATGGAAAACATTAAAAAAACACTTCATGAAAAACAGATTCATGTATATGAATATGAGATTGAGATGGACGGGGACAAAAAAATATTTGAATCTCGAATGGTACCAAAAGAAGACACAACAGTATTAGCAATTGTTCGGAACATAACTAAAAGGAGAGAAGCAGAGAATTTACTTATTCAGAGAAAAATCGTTGCAGAAAATGCAAATAAAGCCAAATCTGAATTCCTTGCTAATATGAGCCACGAATTGCGCACACCACTCAATTCAATTATTGGTTTTTCTCAAATTTTATCTAGAAATAAAGCAAATAATCTTGATAATAAAGAGCTCAAATATCTATCCAATATCCAGAATAGTGGTAAACATCTCCTTGAATTAATTAATGATATACTTGACATATCAAAAATCCAAAATGGAAAAATGGAATTTTACCCAGAATTACTTGATATATCGGATATTTGTGATGAAGTCTGCCCGATAATATATCCGCTGGTTGAAGAAAAAAACATATCTCTGGAATGCGAAGTACAACAACCTGGGCGGCTTATAAAAGCTGATAAATCCAAATTCACTCAAATTTTGCATAATCTGCTCAGTAATGCAGCCAAATTCACTCCTGAAAATGGGAATATCTGCATTGAAATTAAATTCGTTAATGATAATTTACAAGTAGCAGTAAGCGATTCAGGTATGGGTATATCAGAAAAACAGCAAAGAAGTATATTCGACTCTTTCAAGCAAATTGATTCCTCGGCTTCAAAGGAATATGAAGGAACTGGATTAGGTCTGACCTTGGTAAAAGAATATGTTGAAATGCATGGTGGAGATATATGGGTTAAAAGTGAAGTTGGACATGGAAGTACTTTTACTTTCACCATTCCAACTTAAGGTTTATTTGAATTAAGAAGTCACTTTGTCCACCAAATAATATCTTCAATACTCTCGCTTCCCGAATATAGCCGAACCCACACGCACCATCGTAGCCCCTTCCTCTATGGCTACCATGTAGTCATTGGACATGCCCATTGAAAGTTCCTGAATATCTATATTCCCCCGGTTTTCCTGCTTTATCTCATCAAAAAGGGCTTTCATCTTCCTGAAATAGGGACGGGTTTGTTCGGGAGGGACAAAAGGAGGGATGCACATCAGGCCTTCCACACGGATATTTTTAAGGGAGCGGATTTCGTTTATCGCTTCTTCGATCCTGTCCAGCCTGAAACCATGTTTCTGTGGCTCGTTGCCTATATTGACCTGGAGGAAGACTCTTTGTATCTTATCAATATCGCCGGCTCTACTGTCAATATTATTTATTACTTTAAGGGAGTCGACTGACTGGATAACATCAAAAAAATCCACGGCCTTTTTGACTTTATTTGTCTGCAGGTGGCCTATCAGATGTGTCTCACAGGGCAGGATTTCCCCGCATTTATCTTCATATTCCTGAACCCGGTTCTCTCCGATTATGGCAGCTCCTGCTCCTATGGCTTCGTTGATCCTTTCAGGTTCAATAGTCTTGGTGACACAGATGAGTGTCTTGTCACCGATTTCCTCAAAAATCTTCTTGATATTTTCATCGACTGGCATTGATGTCCCCGCTGATGCTTTATTCAAAATTTGGTATATTTAAATCATTCTGATTTGTTGCAGGTATTAATCCTATTTTCCTCAATCAAAATCTATATCTCACATAATCAACAAAATCTCCTAATGGGTTACGGGAGGGGGAACGATTAGGTCCACATTAGTCATGTTTGTTCTTGTATCCATCATTACAGCAGGTTGTGTATCTCTATCTGAGCCTCCTGCAATCAATGAATCTGCATACATGGAGGGGGAGGCAAGGGTGTATGAAGGTGTGTCCCTGACACCCATTTCCCAGCAGGGTAATTTCATGATCAAGGGCGCCCAGTATATAGACAGGGATGAATATGTCCTCCGGGTGGATGGGCTGGTGGATAATCCCCTGGAACTGACCTATGCTGACCTGCTGATGTATCCCAGCACCTCTAAGACGGTCAGGCTCAATTCTGTGGATGGGTGGAGTTTTGATGCAAAATGGACCGGAGTGGTCCTGGAAACTTTGCTGGATGAGGCCAAAACTGATGAAAAGGCAACCACCGTGATATTCCATGGTGTGGATGGCTATTCCACATCCCTTGAGCTTGATTACATACTGGAGAACGAGATTATCCTTGCCTACAGGCTCAACGACGTCACCCTGCCACCGGAGCGAGGTTTTCCCGTACAGGTTGTGGCAGAGGGTAAGTATGGCTATAAATGGGCAAAATGGGTGGTGCTCATTGAGGTAATGGACAAACCCTACAGGGGTTATTGGGAAAAAAGAGGCTATAGCAATGAAGCGGATGTTGGAGGCCTGAAATTTGGATTTTGATGATTCCAGATATATTTTCTCTTTTCCACACACAAGGCACAAGAAAAATTATCATCAATTTATACCAACATATTTTTGGAGTATTAATTAAACATTATATAACAGTCAACGGGGAATTTTGGAGGAAATGCATGGCAAAATACAGATGTTCGGTTTGTAACTGGGTTTATGATGAGGAGGTTGAAGGGCAGGATTTTGATTCACTACCTGATGACTATACATGTCCGGTATGCGGGGCTCCCAAATCCGCTTTTGTTCCTGAAGGCGGGGAAAAGGAAGATGAATCAGTAAAAACGACTGTTGCCGACAAGATAGTGGAGCAACTGGAAGCCTTCGGTGTCAGGTTTGTCTATGGGATTCCCGGGGATTCAAATCTGCCTTTGATAGACTCCATCCGCAGGAGTGACAAAATAAAATTCATTCTCACAAGGCACGAAGAGACCGCTGCTTTCATGGCTTCTGCACATGGAAAAATCACCGGCGGGTTGGGGGTCTGTATCTCCATAGCGGGTCCCGGCTCTACAAACCTTATTACCGGTTTAATGGATGCTGCCACCGACAGGAGTCCGGTGCTTGCCTTTGCCGGTCAGGTGGCGGAGGTCTATCTTGGCAGTGAGGCCTTCCAGGAGATCGACCAGATAGAATTGTTCGCCCCCTTTGCTGAATTTACAGAAACCATTGCCCGGGAGAACCAGGCGCTCGGTCTGGTCACAAGGGCTACTAAATATGCCTTCAAAAAACCCGGTGTTGCGGTACTCAGCACACCCACTGATATCCTGGCCGGTAAACTTAGCGAAACTGTATATTCCGCGGAAAAGAGATTGGTTTCAAACCAGACTGCTCCCAAACCTGAAGATGTGGAAAAGGCTGCAGAATTGATAAACAATCACGACAAAGTCACTCTCTTTGCTGGTTGGGGTGGTCGCCACAGTGGAGAATTGCTAACACAACTCTCACAAAAGCTCAAAGCCCCCATTGCAACCACTTCCAGGGCCAAGGGTGTGGTGCACGAAACTGATCGTTATAGTCTGGGTGTACTTGGTTCCATAGGGTCAAAACATGCGGCAAAATCTGTACAAAACAGTGACCTTCTAGTTATCATAGGTTCGGGTTTCAGACAGGCCAACCTTGTTCCTTCAGGAATCAAGATTGTCCAGATAGATCTCGACCCGACCAAAATAGGAAAAACCTTTGATGTAGATGCTGCTATTGTCGGAGATTCAGACCTTGTACTTAAAGGTCTTCTCCCTCTTGTAGATGAAAAGGAAGAAAACACTGAGTTTTTAGAACACATAGATCAGATGAAACAGGAACATTATGAGGAACTGGAAGCCGATGCACAGGACCTCTCCATCCCTGTAAATCCCGGTTATGTGGTACAGGCCATTAAACGCCATGCAGACACTGATGCTATAATTTGTGTAGATGTGGGTGACCATACCTACTGGTTCTACAAGAAATTCGTTTGTGAAGGCCAGAAGACTTTAATGTGTGCCAATATTGCCAGTATGGGATTCGGGCTCCCGGCAGCCCTGTCGGCAAAACTTGATAACCCTGACAGGCAGGTAATATGTGTTACAGGAGATGGTGGGTTTGGAATGCTTATGGCTGATTTCACTACTGCTGTGCGTGAAGAGCTCGGGATCAATGTCATTGTCTTTAATGACGGCAAACTCAAGAATATAAAAAAGGAAGAACTAAGGTCCAGTTATCCTGAATTTGGTGTTAGTTTCCCAAATCCCAATTTTGCGGAATATGCAAAAACTACCGGAGGTGAGGGTTACAGGATAGAGGACCCGGCAAAACTGGATGAAGCTCTTGAAGAAGCATTCAAATCCACCAGACCTTCTCTTATCGATGTGGTTGTAGATCCTGACAAGACTGCTGCAAGTACTAAAAGTGTGGATTAAATATAACAGTGATTCTGCCGGCTATATGTTGTCTTGCCGGCAAAATTCATTTTCCTGGTTTTGTTAAAACACACCTTTTTAACCAATAATTCCCAAAAAGGAACTATATGGCACGTAAACTAGATGAAAAAGACATAGATTTACTGAAAAAGCTTGCTCCTGAGTGCAATGATCTGGAATGTAGCAGTTCAGGGGTCAATTTCAAGTCAATCCTGCCACCGGTTGCAAACCATTTTTCCAAAGATATATCTGATTTTTCCCATCGTCTGGAGTCACTTTCAGAAAAGGAACTGGAATATTTGCTGGATCTGATAAAAGATGGCAAGGAAAGCCTTGGTTGCTTGAGACCGGATTATGTCATGGCTTTTCAGGAAATAGTTGCCAGTAGGGCGGGGGAGGAACATGCTGGTGAAATTATCAAGATTTATACTGCTAATGATGTTTGTGAATAAATTGTAAAAAAGCAATAACCTGCAAGTTCTGGCCCGCTATCTTAATCTTTTTTGCATTCATCTGGCTGACGTAAGGTTTATTAGATATTATGCAACATCTATTCACGATTGTGAAAACCATTAATGGGAATTTTACGGAGGAAGGCAATGAAGGATGCATTAAAAACACTGAGAGAAACAAAACCATTGGTCCATCATATTACCAACTGGGTTACAATTTATGACTGTGCAAATATAACAAGAGCTTTTGGTGCTCTTCCCGTAATGGCTCATGCTATAGAAGAATGTGCTGATATGACTAAGATTTCCTCAGCTCTTGTACTTAACATCGGAACCCTGACGTCTGAACTTATCGAATCCATGATAATTTCCACAAAGACTGCAAACGAAAAACAAATTCCTGTGGTACTCGATATAGTAGGAGTAGGTGCAACCCAATTCAGAAACCAAATGGCTGCAAAGATCCTTGATAGTGCTCATGTTGATATCGTTAAAGGCAACTATTCTGAGATTGCAAAACTGGCAGGTGAAAATGCCCGGACAAAAGGAGTTGAAGCAACTTCTATCAGTGCTGATCCCGGCTGGCTTGCAAAGAATTTGGCCACATCCAGATATTGTACTGTTGTGATGACCGGCAAGGAAGATATAGTCAGTGATGGTTCAAGGATATTTTCCATAAAAAATGGCCATGCAGAAATGGGTTCAATTGTGGGCACCGGTTGCATGGCTGCTTCAATAATTGGTTCATTTGCAGCCCTGAACGATGATTTCTGTGATGCAGCAATAGATGCTTTGTCTTTCTTTGGGGTTGCCGGGGAATTTGCGGCTGCCAAGTCAGCAGGCAGCGGTAGTTTCAAGATGCATTTGTATGATGAAGTATCCGGTCTCACTGATGAAAAAGCAGTACCTATGACTAATGTTGAGAGTATTGAAGATTGAATTATATATTTATGAAGGTCTACATTTATGGCATTCTGCGAAGCTTTGCTTAATGATATCGATTTCTACCTTGTGACTGATTCCAGTCTATCTAAGAAAGGTACATTGTCCGATGTAAAATGTGCAGTAGCGGCCGGGTGTAAGATTGTTCAGTATCGGGAAAAAGACAAGACCACAAAAGAGATGATTGAAGAAGCAATCCTGATCAGGAAAATATGTGGCGATGATGCAATCTTTCTGGTAAACGACCGTATCGATGTAGCCCTGGCTGCAGGAGCTGATGGGGTACATATCGGACAGGAAGATATGCCGATTGATTCTGCGAGAAAGATCCTGGGTGAAAATAAGATAATCGGCCTTACAGTCCATGACACAGATGAAGCAATCGAGGCAGAAAGAAAAGGGGCTGATTATGTGGGTTTCAGTCCGGTTTTTGACACTACTACTAAAAAGGATGCAGGTATGGGTGTTGGACCCGAAAGGATTCAGGCGGTGAAAACGATAATTGATATCCCGATTGTTGCCATAGGGGGTATCAATAAAAACAACTGTGTTTCAGTTGTTGAAAATGGAGCGGATAGTTTGGTTGCTATTTCCGCAATCGTTTGCAGTGATGATGTAAGGAGAGAAACAGGTTATTTCATTGAAACTATCCGCAAAATAAAGCAAAATTCCTCAGACAGAGTTAATGTAAAGGGGAAATAAAATTTTATTATATGGAAACAAAATATCCAAAAATTACCAGGCAGTTTACGAATAATTATAATTCCTTACTATCTTGATAGCAAAAGTAGAGAATCCTTCTGGTAAAAGTAAAAAAAAGTGCAATATATGTGGTGGCCCCACGTCAGGTGACATTTGTCGTGCCTGCATTTTGGTCGACGCAAAAAATAATTTTTAAAATCAGCCAGTTTCAGGGAGTAATTATAGCACTTTATTTATCTATCCAGTAACATCCTTCTTTCAATTGAATAATGGGCTGTAGCTGCGTTAATAAGTTCTTCGGCTGTACTTTCTTTAAAAGAGTGGACTTCAACCCGTACACCAATAGCTTTTAGGTGGTTTATCAGATCGACAAAATCGCCATCTCCACTTACAAGCACAACGGTGTCTACTTTAGGTGCAATGGATATCGCATCAATTGCTATACCCATATCCCAATCTCCCTTGGTGGAACCATCAGGTCTGACCTTCAGGGCCTTGCTTTTTACTTCCCATCCAATTGAACCAATAAAACTCTTAAAACCTGACTGGTCGATATCCGGGGTTTCGACAAGATAGGCTATTGCCCTTGTCAATTTTCTTTCCATTACGGCGGCATGTAAAAGTTTTTCATAATCAAGTCTCCCATAATGGATATTTCTGGCAGAATAGAACATATTCTGCACGTCTACAAAAACTGCTAATTTTTGGCTGCTAAACATGGATTACCTATAATATTTTATGTTTAATTATTTATTATCTTTCTTTCTCTTTTGGAGTAATGTTTTTACTGTTTTTTATGTTTCATAATATAAAAAATAAAGGTTCAAATTTATTTGTTGCGTACCATTGGTTAGTACCTGTAGTTCTGAAGGTTTATACATATATAAGACTGTATACTACATCAAGGATAAAAAATGGTTGAATATAAGTCTCAATTGGGGGTAAGGTATGCAGATCAAACTTTTGATGGTCAGCGTGATAGCACTGACATTACTTTCATCAGCGGCAATGGCGGATGAAATTACTGTGGATGATAGTGGTAGTGGGAATTATACAACAATTCAGGACGCCGTAAATGCGGCAAATGACACCGATACAATCTTTGTTTACCCAGGGACCTATATAGAAAATGTGGATGTGAACAAATCGGTAATCATAATCTCACAATCCGGGGAATCGGATAATACCAAAGTTCAGGCGGCTTCTTCAGCAGATTATGTTTTCAATGTGACCAGGGATAATGTCACGATCAAAGGATTTGAAGTAACAGGTGGTGAGCAAGGTATATACCTTGATAGAGTCCAGAACAACACACTTACTGACAACAATGTATCGTACAACAATAATGGCATTATTCTTTATAGATCCAGTAATAACAATTTGACTAATAACAATGTATTGAATAATCTTTATGGAATAAGTCTTGGCTTTTCCAGAAACAACAACTTGACCAGCAACATCGTATGCAACAGCAGTTCATCAGGTATTCAATTGGTAAGTAGTGGTAGTAATATTATTTATGACAACTATTTCAATAATACAATTAACATTCAGATGTCCGATAGTGCTGGCAATTCCTGGAATATCGCAAAAACATCAGGTCCTAACATTGTAGGTGGACCTTCCATTGGTGGTAACTACTGGGCACATCCTGATGGTACAGGACATAGCGAGACCTGTACAGATGCAAGCAATGATGGCTTCTGTGATTCATCTTTTTACATCAGTGGAAGTGACATTGATTATCTTCCTCTCACGGTCAATGCAACCATTGATATTGAAAAACATACCAATGGCGAGGATGCTGATGAAAGAAATGGCCCATACATCAGGTGGAATTATGAGGTAAGATGGGATTTTTACATCAGCAATACCGGCAATGTCAACCTGACAAATGTTGTGGTGGAGGATAATAAATGTGGTATTGTGGGTATCATTCCCATACTTATGCCAGGGGAATCTGTTCAATTCACAGAGACGACTTCTGCATTGCTGGGTCTGCAAAAGACCAAAGCAACAGCCACCGGAACACCGAAAGTAGGTCCAGATGTAATGGACTATGACCGCAGTTACTATTTCGGGCATGATTCACAGCCGGCTTTCGATATCCCGACTGCCCAACCGTTATTGACTGCGGGCTTCCTTGGTATAGCAGTTGTACTTTTTATGAGAAGAAAACACAAATAAACGGGGGAATCAACTGTAAATTTTTTTGAAGCCCCGATTTATGGTGAAAGAAGTACATTAAAAAACTCAAGTATGTCTGATTTATAAAAAAAGGAATAAAAAAGGGATATTTCCCTTTTTATTTATCATCGCATGAAGAATGAGAAAATCCTATCGATCATGCTCTGTCCGACTCCTTTTCCATTGTTCCCCGGATTATTATCCGGTTTGTCTTTTTCATCACCAACATCTGTATTCTCTTCAAAATTCTGCTCGCCGCCACAATCGATACAGCAGGGTGTATAGTTGAAGTATGTTGCCCAGTTGTTGCCATCAAAGTCTTCACCGTCTGCCCAGGCAGTTTCACTTACGTCCCACACATTCTTCTTATCATCACTTGACGGGCTTACAACTACTGCATGGGCTGCAATGAAAGTCTCATCACAGGATTCCAGAGGAACTTCGTATGTTACCTGTTCCCGGTAACTTTCCCATTTATCTTTATATGTGAACTGACCAGGTATCGGATTCCCGTTTTTTTGTGGCAGTTCATCAGGATCAGTGGCTACGTCCAGATGTGTCTCGGCTATTCTCCAGGGTTCATCCACTTCATAGGTTATTCTGAGTGTAGGCTGGTTATCTACACATATTTCTGACAGGTTTACTATTCCCACGTCTATATTTTGCCCTGCATAAAGTGTAACTGTTTTCTGACAATCATCTTCAGCAAGAGCACCGGTTACAGACATTGCCATAAGGGCAATGAAAACCATAAATAACTGAATTTTAAGTTTCACAATTTCATACCACCTTTATATCTATTGAGCTGTAGAAGGCAAGCCATTACTGAATGGATTCAGCTCATATCGCACCATAATGTTATAAGCTGACAAGATATAAATAAATATATACATCATAATAAAATTATATTTACTAACTTTCTTATAAAAATTAGTTCTTGTTGAGGTTATATTTTGGATACCGGACAACGAACTATATACGACAGGAAACCAATTTGATGTTAATGAAATCAATATCCGGACTCTTTAGGGAAACACTGGTACAATGGAATGAAGATGACGGTATAACCAGCAGTGCGGCTCTTTCATTTTATCTTATCGTAAGCCTGCCTGCCATAATCTTGTTCTCCGTTTCCGTAGGAAGTTATTTCTTGAAGGCACGTCATCTGGAGTCTGCCATAATCGGCTACATCGATCTGATAGCAGGAGATGCATTAATAAATATGGTGGAGATTCTCCTTAACCAGATACCCGATATTGCATCCCTGACCGCCGGGGCAGCTATAAGTTTCCTTCTCCTTGTATGGGCCGGTGGGAACCTTTTCAGGCAGTTCAAAAAGATAATTGATAATATGTGGGGAGCCTCCAGTTCTGGATCAGACTGGTTGCATAATTTCCTGAAAAAAAGCCTTGCATCTGTGATAGGAGTGTTTGTGGTCGGGTTTTTGCTGGTATTGAACACATTTGTTGAAGCATTTTTCCTGATGGGATATGGTTTACTGGGTGAGTTACTCCCCTTTAACCTGAAAATCATACAATATGCCAGTTCGTTTTCGAATTTCCTCATCCTCCTGGTGCTATTCATATATATTTACAGGGTCTTGCCTGAGGCCAGAATAGGCATGCGATATGTCTTAGAGGGTTCATTTTTCACAGTATCACTGATTACAATAGCCAAGTATTTTTTCGCCTTTTACCTTTCTCATGGCAATATAACCACAGTTTACGGAGCAATAGGTTCCATCATCGGATTTTTGCTCTGGGTATATTTTTCATTTATAGCAGTGACCTTTGTAGCGGAGATGATCAATGTACGCTCAAAGAGTGTCAATAGTAACACATCTGTTTAAAAAAGTGATGACAAGATGCTTGCCATCTGAAAATCAGATATAATCATATTTTTTCAGGATAGTTTGTAAATCCATTATCAGGTCACCACTTTTTTTAGCATCTTCTATTTCATGCAGTAACAGCTGTATCAATTTATCCGCATCCTGGCACTTTTTGTAATACTCGGGATCCAGAAGGACATCTTCAGGAATTTTTTTGCTTTTAACCACCCTGTGCAAATCATTTGTATATATTATTGTCTGGTCACAATATATCCTCAGGAATCGTGCATTGCTTCCTTCTACTTTTTTATATATTGTCCTGATCTTGTCAGAAGCCAGGTATTTACCCTCTTTTACTTTTATCCATACCATGTTGATGAGCCCTGAACGGTACACATGCTTTCAACTAAATATAGTTTTTTAAGAATAATTAATAATGGAAAATAGTATTTTAGCCAGCAAGCGATTCAATCTGATGATCACCTTTTTTTGCCAATGAAATAGTAAGCTATAGCTCCAAGTACACCAAATAACAATGCAGCTAATACCCATATGATTTTCATCATGGTACTAAGCATTCTATTATTGGTAAATACATCGTATATTACCCATATGGTAGCCAGTAAGGTTACGATCCCCCATATTTCTTCTAATACCATTTCCTTCTCCTCCAGTATATTAGATATGTCAATAACTTTGTTTGTCTGATTATATAAGGCTATGGAGAAAATAGTGGATATTTATTATGGTGTCCATTCTTGAAGGTTTTCTGTATGAATCCCTTTTAGTATTAATAACCCTGAAATCAATATCAATATCGCACATATATGGAATGGTGTCTCGAATGAGACATAGCCGGCCAGTATTCCCCCAAAGAGGGGTCCGGTTGCCATACCTGCCGCCTGAGCACTTGTAATTATGCTTATCCGGCTGCCTGTTGAATGCCCGCCTGTCATGTCCACTGCCAATGCCATCAAGGGTGTTTCAACCGCGGCCATTGATATTCCTTGCATGATTCGCAGTATTATTAACTCTTCAATATGTATTACATATCCCAATCCGATAACAATCAGGGCATTTACTGCAATACCTGAGATAATTATCCATTTGCGTTCGATGCGATCGGACAGAATTCCCATTGGTGTCTGGAATACAATACGGGATATTACATAGGCTGAAACTGCCAGGCTGAGGTAAAACTCACCAGTCTGAAGCCTCTGCTGGTAGGCTGGCAGGAGGGATAGGACGATAGTAATCCCTACCATCATCATGAAAATTGCAATTGCGAGAATATAGTACTCTTTCTGGCTGGAATGATCCACGGTTTCAGGTTCTTTTGGTGGTGGTGCGGTTTCTTTTACGAAAAATTGCACCAATATCAAAGTTACCAGTACAAGAAATCCACATATATAGAATCCAACGTCAAAGCTTGATATCGCCAGTATTCCCCCGGCGATGATGGAACCTATTCCAAAAGCAAATCCCCTCAGGCTTGAGTATATTCCGATTGCCTGGCCCCTTACAGATGAAGTGGAAAGGTGGGTAACCATTGCTACAATTGCAGGAACTGTTGCTCCAATGGCAATTCCCTGTATAACACGCAGCAAGGTCAGGCTCTCAAGTGAGGAAGTATAGGGATAGGATAAACAGAGAAGGGTGTAAATGACATATCCCACAACGAGAAAATCTTTTCTTCTGTTGAGGCGGTCACTCAAGCGGCCCATAACAGGCTGGGACAGTGAGTTTGCAATTCCAAAAGCTGCAGTTGCAATCCCCGCTTTCAGTACTACAGGCATCTCTGCTATTATTCCTACATCAAGCCTGGCAGCGTACAGAGGTATGAAAAACAATAGCATACCTGTTGCCAGATCTTTGAATATCTTGGAAAAAGACAGGATATAGAGTTGCCTGTCAATAGAGTGCTGGTTTTCTCTCATGACATAGTCCGGATATCTTTGTGTGTTATTATTGCAGGGAGGATGTCTTTATAGATTTCCGGAATACAAAATGCTTATTTTATAGCAGATTGGATGAAGTATGCAGGAGATTCACACATAGGTTACCTGATTGGATAAGGAGTGCCCATAAAACGGGTTCGCAGGCTGCCATCATGTAATGTGCTGTAACACTTTTTTCCTTTTTTATTTGATTTATATAACTGAATTCATAAAAGAAAATAACCAGTATCATGATGGAAATTGCTGGTATGATATTGGTGAATATTCCATATGCAAATATTGCTATTGTAAAAAAGTTCAGTATATTAAGTATATTCAGAACAATACTGTATTTTTCCCCAATTAATATGGGTAACGTCAATAAACCTTTTTTTTTGTCTCCCTCAATGTCCCTTATATCAAAAAGAATCTGTATACTTAGTACTTTCAAGAATATAAAAACTGAAATCAGGATTGCAGTATTCGTAATTGGATAGGAATAATAATTCAAAAGTACAAAAACCAACAATGCCCACACTGTTGCTACATAAATATTCTTGAATGCAGGAATAAATTTTGTGAGTTTTTTGAAGCAGGAATGGTAAAGCACTCCCAGAACGAGAATGGCAAATCCAATAACCATGTTTATAATGTCGCTCCATAAAATGTAAATGGAACCCATTGCAAGGATGGCTGCATATAGGGGAAAAATGAAATCGTTATTTTTGTTCTGATTATTTATGTATTCAGACCTTTCGGGATTTGTTATCCTGTCTTCATTTGCCCCCTGTATGTAGTCATAAAAGTAAATTGCATAAAACATCATATAAATTGCTATTATGAAATCCAGGCCTATTGGTATGTCGCAAAGTATTGAAGACATATAAACAACACCAATCGCGCCTGCAGCAAACAAATGTCCCTGGAATATGAATTCCTTCCAGATATTGGTAGGTGATATTTTCATATGTGGAATTATCTGCCTATCAATTTCCATTTGTATCATATAAGCTAAACTTCATGCACATTGATGTATATTATATGGCATAATATAATTTAATCATGTACATAAATTCTTGATATTTTATGATTTATGTATTTAATAAAAATAATAATGAACATCCAGTAAGTTAATCTTATGATATTTATGCTATTGAATTTGCAAATTTCACATGGTAAATCTTTATAAATATTGAATCCAATCAAAAACGAAAGGGTGATCCTCCGATGAAATACTGGCAGCCAGAATATGAAACCATGAAAAAAGATGAAATGCGCCAATTACAGTTAAAACGACTAAAAAAAACGGCTGCAAGCGTCTATGAAAATGTTCCTTTCTACAATGACAAATTTAAAGAGCTTGGTGTCTCCCCTGAAAATATCAGTTCAGTTGATGATATAACAAATCTTCCCATCACAAAAAAACCAGACCTCCGTGCCAATTATCCTTTCGGACTTTTCGCAACTCCTAAAAAAGATGTAGTCCGTATTCATGCATCCTCGGGAACCAGTGGAAAGCCCACGGTTGTCGGATATACAGAAAGTGATATTCGTACATGGGCAGACATGATGGCCCGTGATCTTAAAATGGCAGGAGTTGGACCGGACGATGTTTTCCAGAATTCACTGAATTATGGACTTTTCACAGGCGGTCTTGGCTTCCATAACGGTGCTGAAAGGCTTGGTGCAATGACCGTTCCCGCGGGCACCGGCAATACCGCCAGGCAACTTGAAATGATGCAGGACTTTGGAGTAACTGTAATTAATTGTACTCCTTCTTATGCCCTCTATCTTGCTGAAACTGCAGAAGAGATGGATATTCTGGATAAACTTTCATTACGTATAGGCACCTTTGGAGGAGAACCCTGGTCATCCAGCACACGAAAAGATATTGAGAATGTCTTTGGAATGAAGGCTTATGATTCCTATGGTCTATCAGAACTTATCGGTCCAGGGGTTGCTTTTGAGTGTGAAGAGCAGGATGGGTTGCATATATGGGACGATCATTTCCTTGTAGAGGTACTGGATTCGAATGGGGAACAGGTGGCCGAGGGGGAAAAAGGTGAACTTGTCCTGACATCCCTTACCAAGGAAGCCTTCCCTGTAATACGCTACCATACAGGTGATATTACCCGATTACTTGAATCCGAATGTGCATGCGGAAGGACAAGCACTCGAATTTCCCGTATAATGGGAAGGGCAGATGATATGTTAATCGTACGTGGAATTAATGTATTCCCATCCCAGATTGAGGATGTGCTTGTGGGTATCAATGAGATTACCGATCAGTTCCAGATACTGCTCAAACGTAATGCACATAAAATGGATGAAATCACTGTTAGGGTTGAACTTTCCGACAATGCTTTTACAGGGGAACTGAAAGATCTGGCTGCTGTTAAAAAACATGTCGAAAATGAACTTAAAAGTGTGCTGAATATACGCACCAATGTTGATCTTGTGGAAAAAGGTACGATTCCCCGCACCACTGGAAAAGCAAAACGTGTAATCGATCATCGTGAAGCACTCTAAAGGGAAGTATAAATATATGCCACATGTAATGGAATTGTTGGGAAAGACCAGGATTGTTGTAAGGGATGGCAAAGTCATCGAGGTTGGGGAACCTACCGTAAAATGGTGTCCCATTTTTGATAAGGTGCGTGGAATTAAGGAAATTACTCCAGAAGCTGCCCGGGAAAATATGGAATTTCGGATAAAGGATTTTGGTCTTTTCACATCCAAAAGGAAACTGGAGCAGGATGTATTCGTAGGATTCGGTGCTTCTGAAGTCATGATGACCGGTCTGAATCGGGATATGCTTGATACTACTGTCACCGTGTGCGATGGAGCGGGTACTGTGATCACGAACAACCCTAAACTTGTACAGGGAATGGGTGCCCGTATATCAGGACTGATTGAAACAGAACCCATCGATGCTGTAATTAATGGTATCTCAGAAAAGGGCGGAATTGTACTGGATCCATCCACTGCCGAAATAAACCCGGAGGGGGGTGTACTTAAAGCAGCTAAACTGGGATACAGGAGAATCGCAGTCACTGTGGTCCATTCCGAAAATGCAGCACGCCTGAGACAACTTGAAGCTGAAGATGAATTGGACCTGCTGATCATTGCGGCACATACCACCGGTCTGGGAAAAGAGGAAGCAATGGAACTTTTCCAGCATGTGGACATTACTACAGGGTGTGCTTCCCGCCAGATACGTGAATTAATAAAACCCCTTGCACAGGTAGGTACGGCAGTACCGCTTTTTGCATTAACACAAAAAGGTAAGGAAATGTTGCTTGAAAGGGCAAAGGAAGTGGAATCCCCTGTCCTTATAAATACAATGCCCCTGCCGGTGTTACCGGAACATAAACAACCCCGGGAACTTGTCTGAATTATTCAAAGGAAGTAATTGAACTTTCCTTTGATTTTTTCATTTTTGCTTCTATATACTTGAATGCAGGTACTCCAGTACCGCTTGTTTCAGCAGATACAAGTGCATTTGCCCAGGGTCCATTTACCATATAAGCGGTACCTGGATGTGGTTCTTCATAGGTAGATTGGAGGGCTTTCACAACTACTTTCCCTGCATTGTTTTCAATCGCTACAAGATTTCCTTCTTTCAGTCCAGCCTTTTTCATATCCTGTTTATCGAGTCTTATTATTGCTGTGAGGTTTGCATAATCATCTGAGAAACGGCTATCACTATTTGCTGCACTCTGGAAGATATCACGATGGGTGATAATGAGGATTTCCATTTCAGGAGATGACAGGAACTGATCAAAACCCATCATATGGCCTCCATTATTTTTTCAAGGATATCTGCATCGGCCATTTTGTCCGATTCTTTCATTTGTTTTAGTTCAATCTCTACCCCATCCATCCGGATTGCTTCCCCTTTGCATTCCACACCAGTAACTGCCGCCGGAATTGTCACATCTGCAATTTGGGAAGTGAAGGTTTTGCAGGGGTCGATTACAATAGTCGGAATTTCTTTGAGATTTGCAGCTATACTTCCGGGCAGGCTTGAAAGGGGGTCTGAACCCATGATAAGGGCAGCATCTGCCTTTTTCTCTTTCAAGACTTCCACAACTGAACATTGGGGCCCATGATCTATATTCTCCCCTTCAAAACTTACCCTGTTGATATAACCGGTTTTGTCAAACAGAAGGTGGTTGAAGCCACGCATGTTATACTGCCCGACCATGGGCATCAGATGGAAATCCGTCTTTTTGTTCAGGGCTTCCAGAAGGTTTTCCATGGGTGATAGGTCGTGCATGGAATAGACTACCCCCAATCCTGCAAATATCACACCGAACTCTGCCTTTTTAAGTATGTTTGCAAGTTCAAGAATTTCTTTTGGTTTTATACCAAAGGTTACCTTTGGCACCTTTCCTGATAGGGCTTCAGTCAGAGCCATGGCAAATTCTGCGTCTGCTTTTGGAGGAATTTGGTAAAAATTATCTTCACAGATTATTGCTGTATCCGATTTGCGTACATCAATTGCGATTGCCGTCCTGTCTTCTTCCCAGCCTCTCTGGCGCATTTTCCCTCTGGGAAAATAAGAGAATTTTGAAAGATGTCTTGGATGGGAATTTGAAGGATCACATCCCCAGTATACAATTATATCAGCCTTGTCCCTTACCTCATCCAGTGTGCAACTTTTGATTTTATCATTGAGAATTGCTTCAACAATAGGACCCTGGCAGAACGACGAGGTATCATCAATGCAGGCATTGGTTTTTTTTGCCAGTTCAATGGCTTTTTCCTGGGCTTTAAGGCTTGAATTTCCCATACCAAATATGAGGGGTTTTTTGGCATTTTTCAGAATTTCAGCTGCCTTTTCAATTGCATCCTGGGGCGTGGCATCCTTTGCATCCACAGTACACTCTAGAGGATGCTGGCAATTTTTTATCCAGGCAACCCCTTTGCGACAGGCGCTGTCTATAATGGTTTTATTTTCTTCTTCCCTTAGCTCTATATCGTCACACAAAAGAGCGCATCCTGTACAAACATGGTATTCTCTTTCCAAAGGCTTCCCTCCTGAAATCAGACAAATTCAATTGCTTTTGTGGGGCAGGTAACTATGCAACCGCTGCAAAGTCTTTTATTCTCTCCGAATCTGCGGCAATCTTCCACATTGGATAGACGTACAACACCGTCTTCAACTTTCAGGATCACTCTTTCGTTTGTAGGTGCGTTTCCACTACCTGCACCTTTAGGGTCTTCTGCAACATTTACGGGACAGGCGACAACACAATTGCCACAACCTATGCATCTGTCTTCATGTACGATCATACCGGTTTCCGAAGCTTGCTCTGCAGGTGAAACCAGGCCTTTAAGTTTTGTGTAATTTTCACTGTATTTTTCCTCTTCCAGCATCGGAGTACATTCATCAAGGTTTTTCTCCCTGGAAAGCAAGGCTGCAGCAAAGGCCATACATGAGGATTTGCCGCATTTCTTGCAGTTAGTCTTCGGGAGAAGCTGGTATATCTCCATCGCATTGGCCATTGTTTCACCACCCTGACGGACAAAAGGAAATTTTATTCGACTGAATCATTTTGCTGCTCGTCTTTTTTCCTATTGTCTGCATTTTGGAAAAACAAATCACAGTGGCATGAACCATCAGCTGCAATTTCATCCCCATGGTAGATGCAGGGACAGATTATTTTCCTGTCTTCCTTCTCATCCCCTGAAGGTATTCTGCAGGGACAGTAACCCTTGCCATATTTTATTTTGTTGTTTGCCAGTCCCTCAATTACCAGATCCAGCATTTCAGGATCGGGGTTTAGTTTGTACCCTTTCTTTTGAGCATATTTAGTAACCCAGTTTTTTGTTTTTGCTTTATCTTCTTGACTGACCATAACTTTTTCACCTTAATCATTCAGATTTGATTTCGAATACCTCTTCGATTGATGCCTTAAGTTTATCCTTTGTGGTATTACCTACCAGTTTTTCTTTTACTTCCCCCTTGTCAAAAAGCAAAAGTGTCGGAATCCCCACTACATTATATTGTTTTGCAATATCTTTTGATTTATCCAGGTCTATTATTACAAATTTGACCTGCCCATCATATTCTGCAGCTGTTTCTTCAAACATTGGTGCCATCTTCTTGCAGGGGGCACACCATTTCGCAAAACAATCGACAATAACAGGAGTTTCGGCATTCACAACTTCCTGTTCAAAAGCCAGGGAATTAACTTTATAGAGATTTGTATTTATAGTTTCTGTAACCGGCTCTGACGTTGACATTGCGGGTTCGCCTTTGCCAAAGAGTCCTTTGATAAAATTTCCCAGTCCCATCATTGATCACCTTCAATGATTTAGTTATATCTTCCTTCTATATTATTTCTTTTGTGCACAGTGTTCACACAATCCACACGACCGTTTTTTATATCCAAAGGTATATCATGTCTAAGATGAAATCAGAGAGCCACGAAGGGGCACTTTTATGAGAATAGGAGTATACATTTGTCACTGCGGGCTAAATATTGCGGGTGTAGTCGATATTAAAGCTCTTCTAAAACAGGTAGAATCCCTGGATAATGTTGTGGTCGCATCAGATATCCAGTTCATGTGTTCGGACTCCGGACAGGATAAAATTGCAAAGGATATTGAAGAGCACAACGTTGAACGTGTGCTTGTTGCAGCCTGTACTCCTAAACTTCATGAAACTACTTTCAGGAACGTGCTGGAAAAATCAGGTATCAATCCATTTCTTCTTGAGATAGTTAACATCAGGGAACAGTGTTCCTGGGTGCATATGGATAATCCAAGGATGGCCACCCAGAAAGCTTTTGATCTTATTAAGATGGGTGTGGCAAAATTGAAGTTCCTGGAACCCCTCAGGATCCAGAGTACACCTGTTCGCAAGGAGGTACTTGTAATCGGTGGGGGTGTGGCAGGTATTGAAGCAGCCCTGAATCTTGCAGACACGGGCTATAAAGTCCATATGATTGAAAAAGAGCCCACTATCGGGGGGAAAATGGCTCTTTTGAATGAAGTATTTCCTACTAATGATTGTTCTATTTGCGTCCTTGCCCCGAAGATGACCGAGGTTGTGAACCATCCTGAAATCGAACTTCACACCCTTTCCGAAATTACTGCAATTGAAGGTTCGGTCGGCAATTTCAAGATTACTGTTACAACCCAGCCCCGATATGTATCTGAAGAAAAATGCAAGGGTTGTGTGGAGGAATGTTCAAGGGTATGTCCTGTGGAAATTCCATCTCGATTTGATAGTGGACTCGGTAAAACCCGGGCAATCAATATTCCTATTCCCCAAGCTGTTCCACAGGTTGCATATATTGATAGTGATTATTGTGTTGGCTGTGGCCTCTGTGCGCAGGCATGTCCTGCAGATGCGGTGGAATTTGAGCAGCAGACCACTCAATTCCAGCTGACTGTGGGGGCAATAATTATCGCCACAGGATATCGCTTGTTTGATGCATCCAGGAAAGAGGAGTATGGGTATGGCATATATCCCGATGTCATGACAAATATGGAACTTGAGCGGCTACTGAATGCTTCCGGACCCACCAGGGGCAGGGTAACCTGTCCTTCTACAGGTGAGGTTGCTAAGGAAGTGGCATTTATACAATGTGTAGGTTCGCGGGATGAATCTGTGGGAAATCCATATTGTTCGCGGGTTTGTTGCATGTCAGCAATGAAAAATGCTCAGTTGCTCAAAGAGCGTTATCCGGATATTCGAATAACTATTCACTATATTGACATACGTGCCTCGGGAGAGATGTACGAAGAATATTACACCAAAACCCAGGCAATGGGAGTGGACTTTATAAGAGGGCGAGTGGCTGAGATTGTGCAGGAGTATGATGGTTCCCTTTCCCTGCGGTATGAGAATACCCTGGAATCCAGAATAGAAGAAAAACAGTACGATCTTGTCATATTATCCACCGGCATGGAGGCTGACCCTTCCGCAAAACCAATTGGGAGTATGCTGAAAATGGCAAACCGGCCTGACAGGTTCTTTGCTGTGTCCCATCCCAAGATGAAACCTGTGGATTCACATATCAATGGTGTTTTCCTTGCAGGCTGTGCCTCAGGGCCCAAAGAAATCCAGGTTTCCATTGCACAGGGTAGTGCAGCTGCATCCCGGACTATGAGATTGCTTCAGCCTGGTGAGCTTCGCACCGATCCCTTAAGCGCTCATGTGGATTCTGATACCTGTATAGGATGTGGTGTCTGTACTGATGTTTGCGATTACGGTACAATCAAGATCGAAAATGGTAAGGCATTTGTTGATGAAGTTTCCTGCCATGGTTGTGGTACCTGCAGTGCAGCCTGCCCTGTGGATGCTATCTCAATGCATCACCATACCGATGAACAGGTGAGGGCCCAGATAAAAGCAGCTCTGGAAGTAAAAGATGAGTTCCCCCTGATTGTTGCATTCCTGTGCAACTGGTGCAGTTATGCTTCAGCAGACCTTGCCGGAACATCCCGTATCCAGTATCCCACCAATGTAAGAATTATAAAAGTAATGTGTGCGGGCCGTGTAGATCCTGATTTTGTGATGGAGGCCTTCGAAATGGGTGCAGATGGCATACTTGTTGCCGGTTGTCGCCTCGGGGAATGTCATTATGTGCATGGTAACTATCATGCACAAACCCGTATGGAAAACCTGGGAGAAACTCTCTCGGAAGCAGGTTTTGATCCGGGAAGGTTGCGTGTTGAATGGATCTCAGCTGCAGAAGGGGAAAAATTTGCCAATACTATTGAAGATTTCGTTGATTACCTGAAAGAAATAGGTCCAATTGGCTCTGAGCTTGAGGAGGATGACAGATGAGTGAGGAGCTGGAAGAAGAATGTGCTGTAGAACAATCCCTTTCCGTGGAAAAGGAAATGGATGTGGACGGCAGTCACATAATGTATCGGCAAAAAACCGATAAAGGTACAAGGACACTTGATTACAATTACAAAAGGTGTATTGGTTGTGGCCTTTGTGTCAGGATATGTCCCACTGAGGCCCTTGAAGCCGGTCCTATACATGAGATCGCCACCGGGATGGATGCCCCTGCGGTAATGCTGGATCTTGATAAATGCACATTCTGTTCAATGTGTGCCAACTTCTGTCCGGTAAATGCATTTCAGATGTTTGCAGAAGGTGATTTCCCGGAAGATGCCCTGTTCCCTGTATTGGAAGGAAAGGCAACGATAAATGAAAAATGTCTTCCATGTCTGCTTTGTGAAGCAACCTGTCCCGAGGATGCAATTGATCTCGAAATTGAAATGCAGACCAAGGAGGAACTTGCCCCGTTTAAGGAAGGTGAAGAAGGCGAGATCACCATTGATGAGAATAAGTGCACACTTTGTGGCATTTGTGCACGTTTTTGTGATGCTTTCATGCTGCTTGAAAAGGAACCCGGGCCGTTGGATCCCATGCCCTTTGAGCAGCTACTTGTGGATGAGGACCAGTGTGATTACTGTGTCTTGTGCGCAGACCTCTGTCCGGAAGATGCTATCGAGGTGAAAGGGACAAGACGTGGGGAAGCACCCGTAATAGAGGGTAGTGCCCGGATCGATCCGGAGAAATGCACGGTATGCGGTTGGTGCGATATTGTTTGTCCCTATGATGCAGTGGATATTACCAAACCTTTTGAGGGTGAGTTAAAGCTTATCGATGCAAACATAAACAAATGTGATCCTACAGGTTGTCATGCATGCTTCAATGTATGTCCTTCCCATCTCTGGTATATCCCCGAAAGCGGGCAGAAAATAGCTGCCAGGGATGATCTCTGTACTTACTGTGGAGCCTGCGAAAAAGCCTGTCCTGATAATGTAATGGAAGTGAGAAGAGATAGTGTGCGCCATTCCCCGATACCTGATACTCCCTGGTCAAAACAATGGGAAGATGCTATTGATGCGCTGGTAAGCGGCAAACGTAAAAGGCCGGATACCTCCAGAGTCCTGGAAATGCCTGAAGAAAAAGTAAAGGAGCACATTGATATCGAATTCCCTGAAATTGATGAAAAATTACAGGAAAAAGTAAAAGAGAAAATGGAAAGGTTGCGTCCTTCCCTTAAAGATGTGAAATTAAGGCGCAAATGGGAAAAAAGAAAAGAAGGTACAGAACAAATCTCAGATATCGAAAAATAACTATTTTATATCTTTACATGTTCTTGTTTAGCAGATCTTGGTGATATCCATATGAACAATGATGATTATTACAGGGAAATTGGCCTAAAGTGTGGACTGGAGATCCACCAGCAGCTTGATTCAAAAGAAAAACTGTTTTGCAGGTGCCCGACTACATTGCGTGAAACTGAAGAGTCCAATGTGGAATTTTACAGGTATTTAAGGGCCACAGAAAGTGAAATGGGTGAAAAAGACCGTGCGGCTGTGGAGCAGACAAAGGTCAATCGTAAATATGTTTACAAAGGCTATGATACTACCTGTCTTGTAGAATATGATGAGGAACCACCCAGAAAACTGAATAGTGAAGCACTGGACATTGCCCTTGTGGTTGCAAAACTGATGAACATGCGACCAGTGGAACAACTTCATGTAATGCGTAAAATAGTTGTTGATGGTTCCAATACAACTGGTTTTCAGCGTACTGCTTTTCTTGCAAATGATGGAACGATACCCACAAGTCTGAATGAGGTGGGTGTTGATGTACTGTGTATCGAAGAAGAAGCGGCCCAGAAGATCGAGGATAAAAAAGATAGTATTGTTTATTCCCTTGACAGGTTGGGGATTCCTCTTGTGGAAATTGGGACCGCTCCCGATATAATAACCCCCGCCCATGCCAGGGAAACAGCTCAGATTATAGGTATGTTGTTGCGTTCTACCGGGAAGGTCAAAAGGGGATTGGGAACCATCCGCCAGGATGTTAATATCTCAATTGCTGAAGGTGCAAGGGTAGAGGTCAAGGGAGTACAGGCCCTGGATATGATCGAAACCATTGTAGAACTTGAAGTTGAAAGACAGGTTAACCTGTTACATATCCGTGAAATGTTGCAACAGAGAGGTGCGGAAGTACATAATGAAATATTTGATGTAACTGATGTTTTCAGGGATACCGAATCCAAGGTTATCAAACGTGCACTTAAAAAAGGAAAGGTCCTTGCGATCAGACTAATCGGGTTTGATGGTATCATAGGAGAAGAAGTGCAGCCTGGAAGAAGGCTTGGCACAGAGTTTTCAGACAGGGCAAAACCCTCCGGCGTGGGTGGAATTTTCCATACCGACGAGCTCCCAAAATACGGCATCACTGCAGATGAAGTGGAATCCCTGAGAAAAGCTGTCGGAGCTGTTGATGGGGATGCAGTTGTACTGGTTGCTGATTCTTACAAAAAGGCACACGGTGCGATGGAAAGTGTACGTATAAGGGCACAGGAAGCTCTGGAATTTGTACCCGAGGAAACCAGACGGGCTCTGCCTGATGGAAATACGGCCTACATGAGACCACTGCCGGGTGCTTCACGTATGTATCCGGAGACGGATGTTCCTGTAATTGATATATCTTCTTCTTATTTTGAATCAATTGAAACCCCCGAACTTCTTATCGATAAAGGCAAACGGTTCACAGAAGAATACAATTTAAATGATGAACTTGCTGAAAAAATTGTTTACTCCAGGTACCTGCCCCTTTTTGAGAATATCATGGATCGATTTGCTTTTAATGATTCAATAGGTGCCACCCTGGTTGCACGTACTTTTACAGGCAGGTTGCCTGAACTTCGCAGGGACGGAATTGATGTCGAAAAACTACAGCAAGATCACTTTATTGCTTTATTTGACGCCATAGGAGAAGGCAAAGTTGCCAAGGAAGGTATTGATGAATTACTGCGCTTGCTTGCTGAAAAACCGGCATTGAATATAGATGAGGCCCTGGATCAGCTTGGTTTTTCAGGTATAGACATTTCTGAAATAGAATCTTTTGCGGAAAATCTTGTCAGGGAAAGGGCCGATTTTGTCAAAGAGAAGGGATTGGGAGCTGTTGGACCCCTTATGGGCATTGTCATGGGCCAGTTTCGTGGAAAAGTTGATGGAAAGGTTGTAAGTGATATCCTGAAGCAAAAGATTGAAAAACAAATAAATAGTTAATAAGAGTGATGAAAATGCTAAAAACGGGACTTATGGCGTTTTTTTGCCTGGTCCTTATCATTTGCTCCACAACACCGGTATTTGCCGGAATAGAGGTTACAAATATATATCCTCTTACTGATAATTTTAGCAGTGACTATCATTATCCTGCATGGAGTCCTGATGGAAAGCAGATTACTTATATGAATGATCAGGCAATCTGGATAATGGATGCAGATGGTAGTAATCCCCATTTTATTTATGATGGAATGAAATGGGACGGAGATCCCTGTTTTTCTGCAGATGGGAAGGAAATTTATTTTGCATCAGAATCCCGAAAACCGCGTTCTTCTACCTACATCAATCTTTTTAAGATGAATGTCGACGGGTCTAATATTACACAATTAACAGATGGTGCAGACCGGCGTTCACCTTCAATCAGCCCGGATGGTTCAATGCTTGCATATCTATCCAATATTGCGGGTAATTATGACATCTGGGTAATGGATATAACAAACAAATCACATAGGCAGTTGACTTTTACTTCAGAAGATGAAGGTAAGCCCTCCTGGTCTCCTGATGGGGGCGAAATAATTTACTCTTTAAAGGGTAATTTATGGTTGACAGATGTAGAACTTGATACGTCCTGGCAAATTACCCATGGTACTTCCAATGATGTAGATCCTTTTTTCCTGCCATCAGGTGAAAAGATAGTGTTTATTTCTGATCGGGGAGGGGAAACCAATCTCTGGTTGATTGATACTGAAGATGATGAGAGGCAATTACTGACCGATGACAGGAAAGTTGAAGTTTCTCCTGCAGTGGGTCCTTACGGTAAAAAAATAGTCTTTGGAGCCAAAGCAAATGAAACCTTTGATTTCTGGATGCTGGAAATGGAAAATCCTGAAGCCAAAGATGAAGTTTCCGATATTAATATAGAAGACACTAATGTGGACGTAACGGAGAATGAGAATGTTGCATTAACCTCCGAAAACAACCAGAATATGGATGAAGGATCAAGTGGATTGTTAGGTAAGATAAATAATAATCTTGCTTTGTTTGCCGGAGGGCTTGTACTCGGCATAATATTATTCCTGGTAGCTAGATTAATTTTCAGGAAAATGTAATTTATATTTATATCTAATTGCACTTTGGATGAATCTTTCCTTAATCCCATCGAAATACTTATAGCCTACTTTTTACATGTATAGGCAGGTTCCGATGATGAGTGCAGTAATTGGTTTGGAAGATGGGACAATTGTCACAGGCACCGGTTTTGGTGCCGAAGGTACAGTTTGCGGAGAACTCGTTTTTACTACTCAATATACCGGTTATGAGGAGGCACTAAGTGATCCTTCCTACAAGGGTCAGATCCTTATGTTCACTTATCCCCTTATTGGTAATTATGGTGTCAGCGATGAATGTTTTGAATCAGATGGTGTAAAGGCCGAAGGCCTTGTAGTCAGGGAAGCATGTCCTGACCCTTTTCATCACAGCTCAAAACGCACCATTTACAAACTCATGGAAGATGAGGGAAAACCGGGTATTGCCGGGGTTGACACCCGGATGCTAACCCTAAATAACAGGGAGCATGGTACAATGAGAGCTGCCCTTATTAATGGAAGTGATGACGGTGAGGCAGCCGTGCAGCTTGCAAGGGAACAACCCAAAATATCAAATATTGACTTAATTTCCAAAGTTACATGTAATGAAGCATATAGTGTAAAAAGCAAGGTAAATACTGTTAATAAAAAACACGTTGTACTTATTGATCTGGGTATGAAAGCCCATATTATGGATAGCCTGCTTGCAAGAGGTATGGATGTAACAGTAGTCCCTGCATCAACACCTGCTTCAGCAATAAGTGATTATGAACCTGATCTTCTTTTCCTTTCCAATGGTCCGGGAGATCCACAGAATGCAATAGAAGCTACAAAGGCTGTCAACTACTTTGCATCGGAATTACCCATTGCAGGTATATGTCTGGGTCATCAGGTTATTTCAAGGGCAATGGGTGCGGACACATACAAGCTTAAATTCGGACATCGTGGGGCCAACCAGCCGGTAAAGGACCTTTCAAGTTCGATTGTACATATTACTTCCCAGAATCATGGATTTGCCGTTGATAATGATTCTCTTGAGGCAACCGATCTCTACACTACCGAGCTCAATACCAATGACAATACGATCGAAGGTGTGGCACACCGGGACCTTGATATCCTGAGTGTACAATACCATCCGGATGCACATCCAGGACCACAGGATACTGAAAAACGATTCTTTGATAAAATTTACAGAATGACAGGGGGCGATAAATGATGCCAATAAGGACTGACATAAAAAAGATTATGCTCATAGGTTCCGGTCCCATTATGATCGGCCAGGCTGCAGAATTCGATTTCTCGGGAAGTCAGGCCTGCCGCTCCCTGCGGGAAGAAGGACTTGAAGTTGTACTTGTAAACTCCAACCCGGCAACTATTATGACAGATCCGGAAATGGCAGATTCTGTCTACATTGAGCCCCTGGAAGCCCCGCTAATCGGTGAAATCATTGAAAAAGAGCGCCCCGATGGCATTATTGCCGGATTGGGTGGACAGACTGGTCTTAATGTTACAAGTGAACTTGCCGAGATGGGCATTCTTGAAAAATACGGCGTAAAGATGCTGGGCACACCTCTTGATGCAATCACAAATACCGAAGACAGGGAACTTTTCAAGCAGACCATGGAAAATATCGGGGAAAAGGTTGCCCGCAGCAAGGCCATTTCCTCTTTGCAAGAAGCAGAAGAAATGATAGAGGAACTTGGTCTTCCCCTTATTGTCCGCCCGGCCTATACACTGGGAGGTGCAGGTGGAGGAATCGCCCACACAAAGGAAGAACTATTGCAGATAGTGGATAGAGGAATCCGGCTGAGCCGCATAAATCAGGTACTTGTGGAGGAAAGTGTCCTGGGCTGGAAAGAGTTTGAGTATGAAGTTATGCGTGATTCCAACGATACCTGCATTGTTATCTGTAATATGGAAAACATTGACCCCATGGGTGTCCATACAGGTGAATCAATAGTAGTAACCCCTTCCCAGACACTTAATGATGAAGAACACCAGATACTCAGGACTGCAGCTATAAAGATAATCCGGGAATTGGGTATTGAAGGTGGATGTAATATCCAGTTTGCAGCAAAGGATGGGGAATATCGTATTGTAGAGGTCAATCCCCGTGTGTCCCGTTCCTCAGCTCTTGCCTCCAAAGCAACCGGTTATCCGATTGCCCGGGTAACCGCCAAGATTGCTGTAGGAATGACACTTGATGAAATCCTCAATGATGTCACAAAGAAAACCCCTGCATCCTTTGAGCCAACCATTGACTATGTGGTTACAAAGATACCCAGATGGCCCTTTGACAAGTTCGTAACTGCAGACAAGACACTTACCACGGCCATGAAGAGTACAGGTGAAGTTATGGCTATTGGAAGGACGATTGAAGAGTCCATGCTAAAGGCCATCCGTTCCCTGGATAACGATATGGACTTTGAGGTTAAAGGCAGGGATGACCCGGAGATTGTCACATTACTCAAAACGCCAACAAGCGAGCGTCTCTTTGTAATCTATGAAGCCCTGAAGAAAGGTTACTCCATTGAACAAATCTCTGAATACACGGGTATAGACCTTTTCTTCCTGCAAAAAATGGCCAATATTGCAAATATGGAATCCCGGGTTGCAGAACAACTTTTCCAGAACGGAGAAGCAAACATCGATCTTCTTCTTAAGGCCAAGAGAATGGGATTTACTGACAGCAGGATAGCCAGATGCTGTTCTAAAACCAGGGAAGAAGTAAATGATATACGCAGGGATGCGGCAATCACTTCCACTTATAAAATGGTGGATACATGTGCGGCAGAATTTGCTGCTGCAACCCCTTATTATTATTCATGTTACGAAACAATGTGTGAATGTAAGCCCACAGACAGGAAAAAGATCCTGATTCTGGGTGCCGGTCCCATACGTATCGGGCAGGGAATAGAATTTGATTACTGTACTGTACATGCAGTCCATGCCATACGTGAGGAAGATATAGAAGCCCACATAATCAATAACAATCCTGAAACGGTTTCTACTGACTATGACACTTCGGATAAATTGTTCTTCGAGCCCCTTACCCTTGAAGATGTAATGAATGTCATTGAAAGGGAAAATCCTGACGGGGTGCTCGTACAATTCGGAGGGCAGACTTCGGTTAACCTTGCAATCCCCCTGCAGAAGGAACTTGCCAGGCGCACAGACCTGAAGACGAAAATCATGGGAACTTCCCCTGAAAATATGGATGTGGCAGAAGACAGGGAAAAATTCAACCAGCGTCTTGCAAAAATGGAAATCAATCAGCCGGATGCAGGTTATGCAATCTCTGAAAAAGAAGCCCTTAAGGTTGCAACTGATATTGGTTATCCGGTCCTTGTACGTCCCTCCTATGTACTCGGGGGAAGGGCAATGGAGATTGTTTATGATTCCGCAGATCTGGAGCGTTACATGATAGAAGCTGTCAGGGTATCACCCGAACATCCTATCCTGATTGATGATTTCCTTGAAGGTGCAGTGGAAATCGATGTGGACGCTGTGAGTGACGGTAAGGATGTCCTGATCGGTGCAATCATGGAACACATCGAAGAAGCGGGAGTACATTCCGGTGATTCTGCCTGTGTGATCCCTCCTTATGATCTCTCTGAGAACATACTTGAAACGGTTCGGGATTATACCAGGAAGATTGCTATGGCGCTTGAGGTAAAGGGGCTTATAAACATCCAGATGGCAACCAAGGATGGCAAGGTTTATGTCCTGGAAGCAAATCCAAGATCCAGCCGTACCATCCCCTTTGTATCAAAGGCTTCCGGGATTCCCCTGGCAAAGATCGCTGCGCAGGTTATCATCGGTCATAGTCTCAAGGACCTTGGTTACCTGCAGGACAGGGAACCCTACCTGAATCATTATTCTGTCAAGGAAGTCCTCCTTCCGTTTGACAAATTGCCCGGTGCAGATCCGGTGCTTGGCCCTGAAATGAAGAGCACGGGTGAAGTAATGGGTATTGATTATGACTTTGGAAGAGCATTTTTCAAGGCCCAGCTAAGTGCTGATAATCTCCTTCCGCTGAATGGAAAAGTTTTCCTGTCCATTAGGGAGCGGGATAAGGAAGCGATTGTAGAAATTGCCCACAGACTGCAGGAAATGGGACTTGAACTCATGGGTACAAAAGGTACTGCACGCTATCTTTCCGATAAAGGTATCAGTATGGAGGCTGTCATGAAAGTGCATGAAGGCAGCCCCAATGTCATTGATATGCTCAGGAGAGGCGATGTTGCCTTTATCATAAATACCCCCACATCCCGCCAATCCAGGAAAGATGGTTACCATATACGCAGGGCAGCAGTGGATTTCAAGGTTCCATACATTACAACCATACAGGCTGCGCGTGCTTCAGTTGAAGCCATTAAAGCAATGTCTGAGGGCAACAGCACGATTAAATCAATTAACGAATATCATGAAGAGATCCGCCGGAACAATTAAGTTTACGGCGGATTCAATTCCTTTTTTATTGTTTAGGTTGAGGTATTAATAATGGTCAAAAAGGCAGTACTGGCTTATTCAGGTGGTCTGGACACTTCAATATGTGTCCCCCTGCTTAAGGAAAAATACGATTGCGATGAAGTAATAACCGTAGCAGTGGACGTAGGCCAGCCGCGGCAAGATGTCGAGGAGGCTACCGAAAAGGCACAGGACATCAGTGATCTGCATTTTACCCTTGATGTCAGGGAAGAATTTGTAAATGATTATATTTTCCCTCTCATAAAAGCAAACGGAGATTATGAAGGGTATGTAATGGGAACATCCATTGCCCGCCCCCTTATTGCTAAAAAGGTCGTGGAAATCGCAGAAAAGGAAGGGGCTTCGATCCTTGCCCATGGCTGTACCGGTAAAGGTAATGACCAGTTGAGATTTGAGGCTGTGTTCCGTCTTACCGATATGGAGGTTGTGGCTCCGATGCGTGACATGAACCTGACACGTGAATGGGAGATAGAGTATGCAAAGGAACATGGCATTCCTGTATCTGTAACTACTTCCAAACCCTGGAGTATAGATGAGAATATCTGGAGTCGCAGTATCGAGGGTGGCAAACTGGAAGATCCGGGCTATATCCCTCCTGAAGAGATCTACAACTGGACCGTAGACCCGGCCCAGGCACCGGATGCACAAATCATTGAAATCGGTTTTGAGAAAGGTGTTCCTGTATCCCTTGATGGTAGAACCATGGATGGTGTAACTCTTATCGAAAAGATGAACAGGATCGCCGGTTCCCATGGTGTCGGAAGGACCGATATGATAGAGGATCGTGTGCTGGGATTGAAAGCCAGGGAGAATTATGAGCACCCTGCAGCAACAGTTTTACTAACTGCCCACAGGGATCTGGAAAAACTTGTGCTTACTCGCTCTGAACTCAAGTTCAAGGCTATGGTGGATGCTGAATGGTCCGAACTTGCCTACTTGGGCCTTGTGGATGAACCCCTGTATGAAGACCTGAATGCCTTCATAGATTCCACACAGAAACGTGTTACAGGCACTGTGACTGTGAAGTTGTACAAAGGCAATGTTTACATTATGGCCAGGACTTCACCCAATGGTTTGTATTCCGAGGATCTTGTGTCCTTTGACAGCAAGGTCATAGACCAGAAGGATGCTGAAGGTTTTTCCAAATACCATGGCTTCCAGGCACGCCTGTATCGCAGGTTTGTTTCCAATAAATAATATTTGTGGAGGACTTAATGTCCTCCCCAATTTAGATTGAGGCCTACCACTCCAATTACCACAAGTATTATGGATACCATTTTTACTGCCGTGGCAGGCTCTTTGAACCAGAAGATACCAATAGCTGTGATCATTGCAGTCCCCATTCCGGCCCAGATTGCATAAGCTATGCTTACATCTATTTCTTTTAGGGCAATAGTAAACAGGGCAAAGCTGATACCATAAAACAGGAAAATCCCTATAGAGGGCAATATATTGGAAAAGCCATCAGATAATTTCATGCAGGTGGTGCCAAACACTTCAAAAATTATGGCTCCTATCAGATAGATATAACTCATAATTCTATTTTGTAGTTATACTTTATAAATAGGTTCATTCCTCTAAGTGCATAAGGATTAATAGAGAAGGCATAGGTATCCTTTCCTATGCCTTCATTATCGTACCCCACCGATTATAAACCCGCTCGGGTCCCACCCCGTCAGGTTATGTTGAGAGAAGTTTTCTCCCAATCACCACATAACCTAATCAGATGCTTTGGTATATAACATAACCTCTCTTGATTTTTAGATATCAATATAATATTATAGTCCCATTGAAAATTACAAAGAGATATTAAATTCACCGTAGGAAATACTTATCCGAAAATAGCTTACAGGCAATATTGATATTGTATATAGACCAACATGTCTGTAACATTTAAACCTTTTGGATTTTTTAGAAGTTAGATTTGAAAAATAGTTGATATTTAGTTGCGATAAACCAAAAGTAGATTGAGAACATGGATGCCCAACCATGTTCTCATTTAACCCCCACTCCATGTATCAGCCGTAGTCCCCCAACTCGGCTGATCCAGCCCGGAACAATGCTGCACAATTCCCGGACAATTCCTACATTCTCATGGACAAATATAACACAACCGGCTTAAAATCCGATAAACACTTCTGATATTTGTAAAGGCTTAAAAATTTCAAAGCCTTATTAATGATTTATATCACTCTTGCTTTCTTGATTCGATAATCTCCAGACTGCGACGAAGCATTACTTCTCCCAGGAAAAGCAACAGGGCAGCCAGGATGAAATACATCTTCCAGCTGACAGGCTCCATGCGACTCTGGAGGGAGTTCTGCCGGGCATCGGTAAGGAGATTTGCCCTGGCTTCCTTTTGGCTGTAGGCCTTACCGCCATTCCCGGCAATAAGAGAAGGTAATTCTTCATTAAGACCAACGTCCCTGTACTCAATGGCATAATTCACAGCAATTGGATAACCACTCACATAATGCATCCCGATTGTTTTCGGAAATATCTGGGCTTCATAGGTGTTTTTCCCCACAAAAGCCAGTTCCAGTTCATCGCCCCTGTATGTAAGTTCCGGAACTTTCTCATCATACATTGTAAGAGTAATCGTTGCAGGTAGCCCGAACCATGTGTCCGGTGCTTCCACAACCGCACCTTCTTCGGGCTGTGGGTTGGCTATAGCCCAATTTAAGGTTGCTGATATCAACTGTGAGTTGTTACCGGAATACATCTGTGAACTCCAGCCTCCATCCTTGCCATTATCTGTGGTGATCGAAGCAACTCTCCCAAGTCCGTATCTCCATGTGGTTATAACAGGTTTATTCGAAGCATCAACAAGCCTGTTGGCTCCGGGTTTTGGAGTGACATCATTGTAGCCGGTTATATTTGCTTTCACATTTGAGTTCTGGGTTATGAAATGTGATGGATTGGATTCGGAAAGTTGATAAGATGAAGTAGATTCACTTTCATTTGATGGTGGTGGTTCAATAGATTCATCTGAGATAATATTGGCCCGTTGCCCTGCATCCAATTTGAAGTAATTATTGGTTGAACCTTCTACATTTTCAACAAGATTTTTAGCATATACATTACCTAACTCATCTTGCTGGGAGGGGGCTGAAGACCGAATATGAACAAAATAGAAGTTCACATTATCTTCCTTCAGGTCTGAGGCGATCTTTAGGCTTTCTTCATAGGAATCTTCTATACCTCCGTCAGAGATTATTACTAGATCCAATGTCCCAGTTTTTGTATTAAGCCATTCCTGTGCAACTTCAAGGCCTTCATGTAGCAATGTCTCACTGGTGATACTTGGCCTCAATTGACGCATTTCTTCTTCCAGTGATTCCCGATTACCCGTTGTACCAAGATACTTCAGCCCACCAGAAACATCATGCCCTTCCTTACCAAAAGCTATGATCCCCATGTAGGCCCCTCTTAGTTCCTCCTTCTGGACCAGATATATTGCATTACCCAGTATCTCTGAAAGAGTGTCGTGCTTTTCAGTACTCGGAGAAATATCAAGCACTAAGACAATCTGTCTCCCCCCCTCTCCAGGCATCGGTTCGGAAGTTACCGGTAATATATCTTCAATTGAAGAATTCAGGTAATCCCCGTATTCGTAAGAGCGCTCCCCTCCGGTAACAACAACTCCTCCTCCATTGGATATATATTGCTTCAGAACTGCCACATCTGATTCGGATATCCTGTTGCCGGGTATATTATCGATTACCACAGCTTTTTGTGAATCCAGATCAGATATATTGGAATTGGTAGAGGTGTCATAAAGGTTGTATAGGATATTGGAGAGAGGCGAATCCGGTTCATCAGTTATGTACTTTACTTTGGGTTTTGGTACCACGTAAACCGATTTAAGGAACTCGTTATTGATATCATCGGCTTCATCTGCCTGTGTGCTCAGTTCAATTTTGATCTCATGTGCACCCAGATCATTGAATTTATAAGGGATTTGATAGCTGCGTTGCCTGCTGCTCTGTGTGTAGGTGCCGCTGCGTATCAATTTATCATCCGCAGAGGCCTTGAAAGTATATTCCACAGGTACTTCTTCAGCCTGTGAAACAATTATTTCAAACCGGTATTCATTCCCTTTTACTGCGGTCTTGTCACCTTTTACCTGAATATTGAGATCGTTTGATTCAAGTTCCGGTGTAACTGCATATACAGTGGAACCTATATTTTGTGCAAAATCCAGCCCTTCTTCAAGGTTTTTACCATAGTTATTGTTCCCGTCAGTCACCAACACGACCTGGTTCTCACTGCTGGCATACTGCACCACAGCATCCCCCAGGGCGGTTCTATCTCCTGTCAACCTGACAAGACTGGTCGGGGTTTTGGTGGTAAGGCTTTCATAGAGTTCATCGGCCACTCCTTTTTCAAAGAGCTGCATACTATTGGTTTCATCCGAAATAATCACAAGTTGCGGGTTTTCCTGCTCTGTTACCTGGCTTACCAGCGTAAAGGGAGAAGCAATGGCAACTATCAACAGGGACAGGACAATTGCCCTGGAAATGAGCAATTTTTTGTTACCACCCTTAAGCATAAGGTATAGAGCTCCTGCCAGCACGGGTAATATAAATGCAAGTATAATGGGTTGTTCAAAGGAAAGCATCACAGTTCACCCCGGTTGCGTATTATCAGGATTTCAAGTATTGCCAGTAGTATAGCCAGCATTATCAGGTAATTGTCCAGATAGTTCTTTGCCTCATAACTATCCTGACGGACGATATCAGGGCTGTCCCTGTTCTGGTCAGAAACACGTTCCATTACCTCCGATCCTTGCCTGGTAGTATCCGATTCCCGGTCACTGTACAGGTTGACCGCCACGGTGCGTCCTCCGATCTTATATGTCCCTACCTGCTCGAACAAAACCTTCTGTGTGGTTATTGTACCGGTGGGTGTCTGTACTGTCATTTCCCGGGCAAGAGAGGTTATATCCCCCGTCTCCAGATTATAGTCGCTTATATCACCGCTGCCACCGAGCCAGGCTGTAAGTTTTGCCCAGAGCACCGGATATTCGGGCAGGTTGTGGAAATTGTTCCAGGGATTATCGAGTTCATCATTGGGGTCGCCCAGATCATCATTGAAGCCGAAATATACCAATGTCCCGTCTCCCACAGACCAGTGAGCAAGTAAAGGATCTCCCTGCTCAGTCGCAACCAGCACGGTCGCATCATTGCGTGGTGTGGCATTGAGATACCTGTACATGGCAATCTCGTTGAATTTCACGTCATCGGTCAGGCTTGAGGACTGGACAACTTCCAGATCGATACCCAGAATATCCTGTGGTTCAGCTACATTACCGGGTATAACCGGAAGCATACTCTGGAATTGTTCTGTGGCATTGCCGCCTGTAAGCATCTGGCTGGCCACAACCACTACCCGGCCACCATTGTTTAGGAAACCGTCAAGTCTTTCCACCTCACTGGATGTAAGGGAGCGGTTTTTCAACCCGATGACCATTATCCTGTAATCATCGGTTGAAGAAGGAATCCCTTCGGCCGTAGAAATATCCACAGAAGCCAAGGTCGAGAGAGCAATCTTTGATGGTAATTTTTCCTCATCAGAAACAAACAGGGTCTTTGTATCCGATTGGGTTGGAATTACAACATATGCATTGTTGTCCGCAGGCAAAGTATCCTCATCTGCAATTGTTACCGAAGTAATACCGGAAGATAAGGGATTCACACGAAACTGGGCCGTATCCGAGGGCCCCACATTAAGAGAGCGCTTTACTGAACCGGCCGGGTTTGCAATTTCTATATCAACCCTTTCTGTAAAGTCATTATAATTCTTGACAACACAGGTATAAACGTAATTACCGTCTTCAGTGTCTATCCAGCCATCTATGATTCCCACATTGCCCACTGCTGAGCTTACATCAACAAAGGCAGTATCAATTCCATAGGACTGGGCAAGTTGTTTTGTAGATACCGGATCTTCTCCTTCCCAGCTGGCAAAATCGGATATCACAACCATTGTACCGCCTCTCTGTGAAAGCAGTCTCATACCTTCAGACATTGCCCCTGAAAGGTCAGCAACTGTGGCAGTAGGTTCGATACTGTCAAGTGCATCGGATGCTTGCGATGAACCTGTGTTCTCAACAACAATTTCCGGACTGCTTTTAGCCAGTATTACACTGTTCTTCTTGCTGAGATATCCCCCGGCCAGGCGTGTTGCATCATCAAACCGATTACCTGCCTGCATACTTGCGGAGGCGTCAATGACAATTACAGTATGTTCATCACTCAGATCTTCCTGAGAGGTATAAAATGGCGCTGCTGCAGCGGTGGAAAGCAGTATAAGTACAAGCAGCTGGATAAGAAACAATGGATCCTTCAGCAGTTTCCTGATTGATGAAAAACGTTTTTTCTGCTTTTCCACCTGCATTAAAAACATCAGGGAGGGTATACTGAGCTTTACGGGTTTGGGCCTGAGAAGATAAATTATTATTAAAGGGATCACACTTGCAAGAGCGGCAAGGGCCGTTGTGTTATCAAAAGGTATTACCATCGCCTCCTGCTGTTTAGTGTTTCAAGGAAAGCCTCAAAGATCGGTTTATCGGTTGAGAACTGGTAAAAGTCTGCTCCTGTATGGTCACAGACTTCCTGTATCCTGTAGACATGCTCGTTGAGCAA
Organism: Methanohalophilus halophilus; assembly: GCF_001889405.1. Taxonomy (NCBI): domain Archaea; kingdom Methanobacteriati; phylum Methanobacteriota; class Methanomicrobia; order Methanosarcinales; family Methanosarcinaceae; genus Methanohalophilus; species Methanohalophilus halophilus. The sequence continues at coordinate 1,715,408 of NZ_CP017921.1, read as the reverse complement.
TTCCTGATAGCTCTTCTGGAAATTCTTGCTGACATAGGTTTGCAATTCTTCACCACTTTCCATATCAGTCAATTTTGCCAGACCGTCTATTTGCAGATCCTTTTCAGTTTTATCCATTAACTGTATCACAATGAGTTCATGAGCGGAAAGCCTGTATATAGCGGATTCAATGGATTTGGGGTCATCCAGGAAGTCAGAAATTATTATTACAAGGGAGCGTGAATGTATAGCTTTTTCGTATTGTTTTACACATTCTTCAATAGATGTCTTGCCCCCGGTTTCTGCTTCTGCCAGTCTGTCGATAGCCCTGAGAAGGTATTTCCTGCCACGTTTTGGCTGGCTGAAACTTACATCGGTGGCAAAGGTCGAAATTGCGAATTTGTCATTATCTTTTGTTACAAGATAAGCAAATCCGATAGCAAGCATCGCTCCATATTCGAATTTGGTAGGCCCTTCAGATGAATATTCCATACTGTTGCTTGCATCCAGCAGGATATGGTTTGTCAGGGATTTACTTTCCTCAAATTCCCTTACATAGAGTTTTTCAGTACGTGCATAGGCATTCCAGTCAATGGTCCTTGGTTCATCTCCCCAATGATACTCCCTGTATCCTCTGGTATCCAGTCCTTTTCCACTGTGGATTGAGCGACGGCTACCGGCGTACACACTGGATACTCGCTTGCGCACCATAAAGGAAAACCTGTCAAGTTCCTTCAGGAAACTAACATCAATGCTATGTCTTTTTTCAGTCATTGAAGGGGCCCTTTGTTATTTGTGGGAAAGCTCATTCAGTTCTTTTGATGATCTCACCAATAACCTTGTCCGGCGTAATTCCCCTGCGCTCAGATTCGAATGTTAGCATTATTCGATGCCTGAGTATTGGATAAGCCATTGTATCCACATCTTCCTTGCTTACATAATTGCGCCCGTGAATAAGTGCACGGGCCTTGGCTGCAAGTATCAATCCTATAGAGGCACGGGGAGAGGCGCCGTATTCCAGATGTTCTTTCCAGTTACGTGTTGTCATAACGACTTTGATAGCATAGGCCTTTATGTCCTCGGCAATTGGTACTTCCCGGGTCAGGCGTTGCAGTTCCAGCACCGAACTTTTCTTGAGGACCCTTTGCACTTCAGGCACATCCACCATGGTATAACGGCGCACGATTTCCTTTTCCTCATCAAAAGAGGGATAATCAAGAAGAATCTTGAGCAAGAACCTGTCCAGCTGGGCTTCTGGCAGAGGGAACGTACCCTCCATTTCTATAGGGTTTTGCGTTGCTAACAGGAAGAAGGGTTTGTCCAGAATAAATGTATCATTTCCTACAGTAACCTGTTTTTCCTGCATTGCTTCAAGCAGGGCTGACTGGGTTTTAGGGGATGCCCTGTTTACTTCGTCTGCAAGCACGATATTGGCAAAAACAGGTCCTGCTTCGAATTTAAATTCTTTGTGCCCGCCGCTTTCCTCTATAAAATGAGTACCTGTAATATCTGCAGGCATCAGGTCAGGAGTACACTGGATTCTACTGAATGTCAGGTCCATGACCTTTGCAATTGTGGATATTGTAAGGGTTTTTCCCAGACCTGGATTACTTTCCACAAGTGTATGCCCATTACACAGGATGGAAACAATAATCTGTTCCACTGTTTCTTTCTGTCCCACAATTACCTTTGAAATCTCATTGAAAAGATTGGTAAAAATATCACTGGTATTACGGTAGATATCCGCTTCACCTGATTGAGAACTTTCGTTCATACAATTACTCCTTATATATTATCTGGTTAATTCTTCAAAATATGATTTGATGATTGGCTCATACCCTTGCGGCAGTTCTTCACGATAAGCCGGAGCTGTCATCTGTCCGATTTCATAGGAAGAAGAGGGTTTAAATTCCGGCTGGGTTTCATCTTCTTCCCCCGTAGGTGTAAAGCCGGATTCTGATCCCGGCGGTATACTCAGGTCCACTTCTTCACCTTCCACCACGACTACCACCGGTTCACCTGTAATATTCTCGTTTCCTGCCTCATTTCCTTCTCCATTAGAGGGGAAATAATCTTCAGGTGTATCATCATTGTCGGGAATTCCCGGAATGTTGTCAATTACTTCTTTCATTCCTTCGGGAGTTATGTCTGTGCGAAAATCTGAATATATAACTATGCCAAGGGTTGAGGAAGTGAAAATCAAAAGGATAAGTATTACCTTGAGTTTTTTCCTGTCAAGAAAAGCAGATGAATGAATTTCCTTTGTACTTTCCAGCACTGAATAAATCAAATCATTGGCTATAATATTGCTGAGTTTACGGTTATCGTAGGCTGTCCGAAGCCTTTCTTTCAGGACCGGATATTTCTCTTCTGCCAGTAAGATAACTGAAGTGCTCTTTTCTCTTCTATAGAGCAGTAAAGTTATTGTCAGGGAAATTCCAATTGAAATAAGAAGAAGTGCAATGGTTGAAAATGAAATTGTCAATGAAGCAACATTATAACTTTTTTCGGCATATAATTCCAGTGCTCTTACCAGTCCAAATGCATTTTCCATGTTTACCAGAAGCAGGACAGTATAAATAGCAAGAGTCAGGATGACAAATTCTGCCAGTTTAAACAACCGCTGGTATTTGCGAACAGCATTTTCCTGCCGATGAATGAATTTTTCAAGATCCTCTGCCCCGGTCATTGAATTTCACTCTTCCATATAACTCTGGTAGGAACCCAGATTCTTTAACATATAAACGTTCTGATTCAAGTTATCAAGTGCTTCTTTTACATCGGAGTCTTTTATACTTCCATTCATATCGATATAAAACACATAATCTCCCAGGGACATTTTGGAAGGGCGTGATTCAATCCTTGTCAGATTGATGCCTCTTATAGCAAATTCACCCAGCATCTCATAGAGGGCACCGGGGTGGTCCCTGTCAAGATAGACGATAATTGAAGTTTTGCAGTCACGTGTGCAGGTCTGAATCCTCTGGTCTTGCTTTCTGGCAATTACTACAAACCGGGTGAGATCAGGTTTCCAATCCTGTATGTCTTCTGCAAGAATGTCAAGCCCGAAACTTTCAGACGCCTTTCTGGAAGCAATAGCAGCCATTTCCGGAAACTCCGTTGCAAGTTTAGCAGCATGTGAAGTGCTACCTGTAGTCCTGATTTCGACATCCGTGTAATTCTTCCGGATAAAATGGCGACATTGTGCCAGTGCCTGGGGATGGGATAGAATTATTCTTATGTCCTCTTTCTTCCCCCTTGATAGCAGACAGTGATGGATATGAATCACAACTTCTCCAATGATTGAAAATTCATGCTCCAGCAGCAGGTCAAGGGTAACCCCGACAGATCCCTCTATAGAATTTTCTATTGGTACAACACCATAGTCTATAGAATTATCCTGAAGAACTTCAAATACTTCTGAAATGTCCTTCAGATATGAAATATCCGGATTCGTTCCAAGGTGTGCTTTCCATATATTTGCAGCTTTTTCAGAATATGAACTTTCAGGCCCCAAAATGCCGATTTTCATTGACTTTTATAGAGGACTGATATTTAAAATAATTTGTGATAAAATGGCATATAGATATCTGTCTCCCACTCTTGTAAAAACTCATCAATTGCGCATTATCCTGAAAATTATTGCCAGGCCTGTGAGATTAATAACTCCTATCAAAACCCCTCCCACAAGGTGCATGTTGTTTTCCGGGGACGCAGTAGAGTCCTGTTTTTCATCTTTTTCCTTTATTTCAATTACCCTGTCATTTTCGATAGATAGTGTTTCCTTGTATGTCTCACCACTGCTATCAATCACTGTTTCCAGAGTGTATTGTTTATTTTTCTCCAGACCGGTTATGTAGTACATGGAATCATTGCTTCCAGAACAAACTTCTTTACCACTGTTGCTAAGTTTCATACTGGTAATTCCCGGTGACACGACCTTTAGCACCGCATATTCTTTCAGGTTTTTTTCCCTTCCCTCACAAAAAGCAGGTCTATCAGCAATGCCAAGCGTACTCAGAAGAATTGGTGCTACATCTTCCTGACCAATCGTTTCCTGGATTCGTTGTTGTTTAATATTGGGGGACAAAATTATCAAGGGTACGTTGCGAACCTCATTTGCAGAAGCATACTTCTCTGATTTTGCCCCTCCTCTTGATTCAGCATCAGGAAATGCCATCCCATGATCAGATGTGATAACCAGTGCCAGATTGTTTTCCCGGCATGTTTCATAAAGGGGCACTATCATGGAATCAAGGTTTTCAATACACTGGCCATAACCTTCATAACCCCTGTAGAGTCCTGCTGTGTCAAGCGCGGCAATATTGACGGTTATGAAGTATTTTGTATCCCTGCCTTCCTTTTCAAGGATATTGATAGAGTCCATTGCTGCATCCAGGGCCAATTTATTGTAGGCATAATACCTCTGGATGGAGCCGGAAGGTGTACTTTCCACTCTGGACAGTGCCCGGGATGCATGTGTCTCAAACTCTTTTTCAAGAAGTGGCAGGACATCTATTTCCCTATTCCCGGATACCGAAACCTGCATTACAGGTTCATTTATTGAATTGGTTGTGTCATGGATAACAAGGTCATTTTCTGCAACTACTTCTTCGGAATCACCTCTCTCAAGTACCCCAACTGTCAGGTATCCATGTTTTCTGACAACATCATAAATACTGGCATTATCATAACCTACCATTGTGTCATCTGCATCCCTGTTACCTGTCATGATAACATTGTGTCCGCTGTTACCTTTCAGCGCAGGGACATAAACAGAATCAAAAATCACAGCCTGATCATATATATATGGAAGATTTGACAACCCGGGTTTTTGGAGAACGGAACCATCGATTGCTTTTACATCCCGCTCAGGATTTATATATCCATTGCCAAGACCATCAACTATCAGTACCACTACACCATCAGGAGTATTTGTATTTCCTGTTTCTATAAATGTTGCACATCCGGCCGGGTTTATTGTTATGCATAACAATAATAATAGGAGGGGGAGTATTTTCCCACTCTGCCAAATTTGCCTTCTAGAATATATCATCAGGAATAAAAATATAGATTCATATTAGTATTTTATGCCATGATGTTTTATTTTTATGTTGAGAGTTGTTTTCCAGTTTACTATTATATAAAGGTATTTCTTATTTTTTAGTATATTGGATTCTAATATTTTCTTCAATAAATAATCAATATCAATAAACACGTTTAGTTTATAAATGCTTTAGTATCTATTTAAGGTAACAAGTATTTTTATATATTAGTTTATAGTACACTCAATTCAATTTTAGTATATAAGTATTTTGTTCATGGTTATCTATTTTTATATGACATACAGGTAATATTATAATAAAAACAATATCAATAGCCATTTTTTAAAAAGCAATTAATGTTTTGTTTTTTGATTGACTTTTGCAAAACTTATATATATATCATATATGCAATAAAAACCTTTATATAGCATAAAATTGCAAATTTAATTGATCATAATGTGCCTCAAACTATGGCACATACTCATAGATTGGAGTGTTGAAAGTATGTCAGAACTGACTCAAAAAACCAGATTAACGAATGCTTTAAAGGGCGAGTCTGTAGACAAAGCCCCGGTTGCCTCTGTTACACAGACTGCAACAGTAGAACTCATGGAAATGACCGGTGCATCCTGGCCAGAGGCTCATTCAGATGCTTCAAAAATGGCAAAACTGGCATTGGCATCCCATACTGAAGCCGGGCTGGAAGCTGTAAGATATCCATTTTGCCTAACGGTCCTGGCCGAGGCCATGGGTTGTGAAGTGAACATGGGTACCCAAAACAGACAACCCTCAATAACCGAACATCCCTATAAAAAAGGAGTTGACGATCTCAAGATGCCTGATAACCTGGCTGAACTGGGCAGGATTCCTGCAGTAGTTGAAGCTACAGGCATCGTGAGGGATAGTGTAGGTGAAGATGTCCCTATTATAGCAGGAATGGAGGGACCGGTTACCCTGGCCTCAGATCTAGCCAGTGTCAAGAAATTCATGAAATGGTCGATCAAGAAGCCTGATGATTTTAAGACCATCCTGGATTTTGCCACTGATGCATGTATCGAATATGCCAATATCCTTCTGGATAGTGGAGTAGATATGATATGTGTGGCAGACCCGGTTGCTTCTCCTGACCTTATGAATCCAGCCACATTCAATGATACCCTTAAACCCTGCCTTTCAAAATTTGCAGAAGCTGTTGATTGTGTAAAAATACTGCATGTATGTGGAAATGTAACACCAATCCTGGATATGATGGGAGATTGTAAATTTGAAGGCTTGAGTATTGAGGAAAAGGTAAAGGATGTAAAGGAAGCCAAAAAGACAGTTGAAGGACGTGCTACACTTGTTGGTAACGTTTCCAGTCCTTTCACAATTCTCAGCGGAACTCCTGATAAAGTAAAAGAGGAAGTAAAAAAGGCCCTGGATGATGGAATTTCTGTAGTTGCCCCTGGCTGTGGTATTGCTCCAAATTCACCTCTTGAGAATGTAAAGGCACTGGTTGAAGGAAGAGATGAATACTTTTCCTGATTGTATAAGGGGTGCCTGATAGCATCCCTCTTTTAATTAAAAGAGGTGGTTATATGAAAGTGGGAGTTGCTATTGATCTTGGAACCAGTGGTTTCAGGGCTCAGAAAATAGATATTGAAAGTGGTGAGATCCATAAAACCGTGATTACCATGAATAACCCTCTTCCGGGAGCCAATGTCATGGATCATTTGGATTTTGCCATGAATTATGGACAGGATCTTGCCCACGAACTAGTAATAGGTGCTTTCCGGAACATTCTTGAGGAACTTGGGATTCATTCATCTCCTGATAAAATCGCGATTTGCGGAAATCCTATCCAGTTATCCCTGTTTCAGGGAATACCAATTGATGATCTTGCATATGCGGGACAGAGAAAAAAAGCAAAATATAACATAAAAGAACAGGAACGCAAAGCATCTGTTGTAAAAAGTATCTTTATTCCGGGTCTTGAAGATCTTGATAATTGCAGTGTTGTTATTCCTCCTGCAATCAAACATGAAGTGGGAGCTGATGCTCTTGCACTTATTGTCAAATCCGGTATGCTGGACAATGCAGATATTTCAATTGCAACGGATTACGGAACAAATGCCGAGATGGCTTTGAAAGTAGGAGATGTAATATATACAGGCTCAGCTGCAGCTGGACCGGCCCTGGAAGGACAGGAAATCACAGATGGTACGATTGCTAGGCCTCATGCGATATCTGATGTGACCTTTGAAGATAAAGCACTACGTAACTATGTCCTTAATGATGAAATGGATACTGTACAGGGTGACCTCGTAAAACCAGACGATGGCACGGTAATAGATAAGGGAGACATAGAAGCACATGGTATTACAGGAACAGGTGTAATTTCTTTAATTGATGAAGCTATTAAAAATGGTCTTGTAGTACTCCCAAAGATCAACCTGAAGAACAGTGTCATCCAATTACAGGATGGAATAAAGTTTAACGAACATGATCTTGTAGAAGCTGGCAGGGCGATTGGGGCTATAAGGGCAGGTCACATAACTCTTTGTAATGCTGCCGGAATAGGAATGGAGGATATACAAACTGCATATATGTCAGGTGCTGCAGGAACCTATATGGATGCTATTAAGGCGCACAATATTGGCATGATCCCTTATGATGTAGGTCAAATTAGCCAAATTGGGAACACCTCCCTGATAGTTGCCAAAGAAATTTTGCTCTCTGAGGACAGGTTATGGGAATTGCAGGAAATTGCAGAGGAAATCGTTGGAACACATGTCATGTTTGCTATGGATGATGCATTTAAGGAGGCCTACATTCTCGAACTTTCTTATTGGGGAGAAGGCATGCCTTTCAAAGTCCTTAAAAAATACCTGAAGAAAAAGAAACTACCTACAATCGATGTCGTAAAATCGGTTCCTGCTGTTGAAAAACGTGTAGTGAAAGATATTCCTGTACTGGGAGAAGAAGGCCTTCACGTTCTTGATAAGGTTGGAACGTATCTTACAATGGTCATTGAAGGCTGTGAAACCTGTCATAAGTGCGTCCAGGTCTGTCCTAATGATGCCCTTTCTATGGAAGATAACAGAGTAATGATACGTACTGATCTATGTGATGGCGCTCATTGTCAGAAATGCATACATGCCTGTCCCCATGACCTGTTTAAATGGGAAAATCTGGATGTTATGATGCAGGAACCATCAACGGAACAATAATCTATGGAAGGTTTGAGCGAATGAAAGTACTCGTTGTGGGAGGATTTCTAGGAAGTGGAAAAACCACTACAATCCTCCGCATTGGTAAATATCTCGGGGAAAAGGGTCAGAAAGCTGCTATAATAGTAAATGAAATAGGCGAAATTGGAGTTGATGCTGATATCATCTCCAGTTATGGTTTTGATTCCATAGAGCTCACAAACGGTTGTGTATGTTGTACTCTCAAAAGAGATATGAGGTATACCGTAGATGAAATTTATAGGAAAATGAAGCCGGATATTCTACTTGTTGAACCTACAGGTATTGCATTTCCTGCTGTAATAAAAGAAGATATCATGCTGATGAATTTGAAAGATGTTGAGTTTGCACCTCTGGTTACAGTAATTGATGGCAGCCGTTTCAAGCAAATAATGAAAGAAACGAAACAGTTTTCCAAAAGACAGATCATTGATGCTGAAATCCTGGCCATCAACAAAGTGGATTTAATAGAAGACTTGTATATACCGATAGTTGAATCTTCAGTTCAGCAGATGAATCCGCAGGCACATACGGTTCGTTTTTCCGCGAAAAGCAAGGATGAAGAGTTTGCAGAATTCATTAGTGGACTATTAAGTGATGAAACATCCCTTGAAGTCGATAGAAGGAAAGGAAGTATTGATAAAAGCCCCGATGCAGAAGAAATTATTGCAGATAGTGGAGAAAATTCGATAGAGTATTCAAAAATGGCCACTTATGCATCTGAATACAGTCTAAATCATGATTATCTTGAGTCTGAAAAAGCCCAATCAATAGTCTCAAACCTGATGGAAGGTCTAAAAAAAGAGATAATCGTGATGAATCCGGATTTTGTCGGTCACATGAAAGTGATTTTGCAAGCCGGTACCGTAAATGTACGTTCCAGTGTCACAGGAGCCGAAGAAAAACCTCAAATTGAAACAATAGAATCATATTCTTCTAAGCCTTCTGTCAAGATTCTATCTGCAATTTCAAATGTTTCCCGTTCGGAATTAATGGAACTTGTGGATTTCTTTGTCAAGGAAATTTTCACAAATCATGGTATTAAAATAGTGAAAACTGCTGTCCATAAGCACAACCATGACAGTCACAACCACGAAAATCACAATCACCCAGAAGATGTGTAAATGTAATTATTGCTAAAGGATATGCTCACACCTTATGAACACGAATCATCGATTGGAGTGAAGGAAGCGAGTCTTAGATGTGAGCATATTACCAATGAAAAAGGATATATATATTAGTTACGCAATCCTCTTATATACATGAGATTGATTTGCATTGTATTATATTAATTGTCGATGTATTGGCAGGAACATTATGGAAAAACCTACTTTTAAAGAAGGGCAAATTAATCTTGAGCCCGCATTAGACTTTCTGGACATCGGTATTCTTTTACTTGATAGTAAATATAACATAATATATTTAAATTCCAAAATTAGCAGTTTTTTAGGAATTACAGAAAACCTTTATGGAAAATCAGTTTTTGATATTGAAATATGGCCCTTTACCAAAAAAGAAATTGTTCAGTCCCTCAACAATATCCCTTCACAAACAGAATCAACTATTCATTCCATTGAAGATAGTGAAGGTGAAGTCTACAATTTTACAGCTCATTACTTGAACCCTGCTTTGCCTGATTCACCTGCATTTATACTTACACTTGAAAAACATCCTTTTTCTGAAAACGAATCTGAAAAATTTGAAGATCTGCTCTCCATTTTCACATCGGGCATTTCTGAAGGAATAATCATAATTCAAGATGAGCAAATCCAGTTTGCAAACCGCAAATTCGGAAAAATTGTTGGTAAAAAGTGGGATGAAATAAAAGGTACAAATTTCCTGAATTATTTTCCTATACAATATCGGAGGATGTTGTACAAAAAATATACCAAACGTATTGAAAAAAAAATATACGGGGAAATGACATATGAGGTCGAATTACTGTCAACATCAGGTAAAGTCACTCCTTTCGAACTTTCATCATCACTTGTTGAGTATGGCAATCGACCTGCAGTGATGGTCATATTTCGGGATATATCAGCTAAAAGGCAAGCAGAAGAGCATCTCAAAGAGGCTGAAAAGAAATACAGATCAATCTTTGAAAAAACACCTATTGGAATTGTTTATTTTGACAGGAAAGGCAGGATAAGTAACTCTAATGAAGCCTTCAATTATATATTTAAAACTTTTATTGCTGAAAAGGAAGAACCTGAAATTTTTGATTATATTCCTGATAAAGAAGCGTCTGACCAGATAAAAAAGGTGCTTTCCGGAAACGCTCTTTCTTACAGGGGAGAATACGATATTAACACTCAATATTCATCCAAATCTATAAAACTTACATGTAACTCCTTGCTTCTGGATGGGATTTTACAGGGTGGGATAGGTATCTTTGAAGATATTTCCCTGCAAAAAGGTGCTGAAGCCACTCTTCAAATGAACAAATCCCGACTTGAAGCCCTTTTAAAATTAAATCGGTTGGAAGTTTTTTCTTTCGATGAAATAGCTCGTTTCGCTCTTGAACTTACAGTTGAATTTACAGACAGTGATTGTGGCTATCTTTGCAAGATGGGAAAGGATAGCAACCCTGAAAAAATACTGTATACTCCTGATACAGAATATCTGGAATCATTTGTATCTGGAAGAATTGAAAATCTTGATTTCAAAGATCGAAAATCCAATGTTATGGATGGGGGAAAAACCGTTGAAATACCTCTTTTTGAAAATAAGCAGCTTGTAATTGTTGCAGGTTTTAGAAGGAATATAGCCTTCAAAGAAATGGAAATAAATCAATTAGAACTTTTTATACAGGATATATGGACTACAATTAAACATAAAATGGCCGAGAAATCATTACGTGATTCTGAAATCAAATATTCTTCCCTTGTGGAAAACGGCAATGACGCAATAGTTGTAATTCAGGATGGTAAACTTAAATTTGCAAATTCGATGTTTTGTGAATTCGTGGACAACGATTGTGATTCAATACTTAATACAGATTTTAGGAATTACGTTGCTGAAGAATATCACCGTATGGTGACTAAAAAAAACCAGCAGTATATACAGCAAAAGGAGATGTCTCATTCCAGAGATGAAATTGAACTGGTTACAAAGAACGGCAAGAAAATACCTGTAATAGTAAGCACATCTGTAATCGACCATGAAGGCAAACCTGCAGTAATGGCATTTATAAGTGACATTACACAACAAAAAGAAAAAGAGAATAAACTTCTTGAAACGTTTAAAGTCCTTAAAGTGCTTCAATCTGTAATTCGTACCAGTCCTGCAATAGTTTTCTTTTGGGCCCCGGAGGAAGATTGGCCGGTGGAGTTTGTATCTGAAAACATTGAAAATTTTGGTTACAGGGCCGAGGAATTTACTTCCGGAAAATTACAATATGGGGACATTATACATCCCTCTGATCTCGAGTATGTCCATCAGAAGCTTGCAAAATATTCAGATGAAGGATTGTCAGATTACAATATTGAATACCGTATAATCACAAAAAAGGGAGATGTGCGCTGGGTTGAAGAACGAGGTTCCATCCAATATGAAAAGAGCGAAATAAGCCACTATCAAGGTATAATCCTTGATATTACTGAAAGAAAAAGAGTAAATCGTTTTTTAGATATTGATACTGATATTGGGAATTTCCTGACACCCACCGGTGATATGCAAGAAATGTTTGATCAGCTACTAGAGCTGGCTCTTCATATTGAAGGTGTGGATGCAGGTGTTCTTTATATTGTTGACAAATCCAGTAAAGACCTTAATATTGTAGCTCATCGTAATATTTCCGATGGTTTTGTTGAAAAACATTCTACAATTGAAAAGGATTCACTTAGGGGAAAATTCCTGTCAGTACAGTATCCCGTGTATAAACTTTATTCTGAAATCTATCCCTTCTCTAAATCCAAAAAAGGCAAGGATAACCTTCTGGCAACAGCCATTATACCTGTAATAACCAATGATAATTTATCTGCAGTATTGTTTTTGGCATCCCATAAAAATTATGAGATTCCATATTCCATACGTAACTCGCTTGAAACTGTGGCAAACCAGATAGGTTCTGTGCTTGACAGGATTGAAAAAGAGGCAGGTATTCAGAAAAGCCAATATGATTTACAGGTACTCTTTGACACAATATCTGAGCTGATTTTTGTGGTAGATCCAGAAGGCTGCATTCTTTATTCCAATCTTAATGTTACAAAAACCCTGAAATATTCCAAACAGGAAATAACAGGTATGAATTTTATAAAAATTCATTCCCATACTCAGGTACTTGATGCTGCAAAAGCCTTTAACGAAGCACTCAATGGTAACAAACAGAAACATTTGTTCACTTTGATGGACAAAAATAATAATCTAATAAATGTCGATACTACATTGCAAAGGGGGGAATGGAACGGGAATGATGTAGTCATAGTTGTCAATCGAATTGTTGAATGACGATAAATTCATAAATTATTAATGCAGATGCATAGTAAACTAAAGGAATGCAAGCAAAGTGGGGCAAAAATGATAGATATCAATCCTAAAAATACTTTGATACGCTACAACATATTGGTTGAAAGTGATATGACTCCTGAAGAGGTGGCAGAACAGCTGTACCCCACAGACCCCCATATTCGTCAGGTCGTCAAAGCTGTTTTTGAAGGCGATGAAGATGAAGTTGTCGCTGCTTTGCAAAATACAATTGATTCTGGAGTACCCCCTCTTACACTTATAAACGATGCTCTAATGGCAGGAATGGAAGTGGTATCCACACTTTATGATTACGGGTTGCTGTACCTGCCGGATGTTATTATCTCTGCCCAGGCAATGATTGAAGGTATAGAATATTGCAAGGAACAATCCAAACAGACTCATGAATCAAAGGGCAAGATTATTTCTTATGTTGTAGAAGGTGATATTCACGACATTGGGAAAAAGATTGTAACTGTTCTTTTACGTGCCAATGGTTATGAAGTTATTGACCTTGGAAAAGATGTGCCTGTTGAAGAAGTTGTGGCCGCAGCCAAAAGAGAGAAACCCATCATGCTTTCTGGAACCGCCTTGATGACCACTACAATGCATGCTTTCAAAGACGTGAATTCGCGACTGCTGGCAAGTGATATAAATGTACCTGTAGTCTGTGGTGGTGGGGCTGTAACCCAGGACTTTGTTTCTGATTATGATCTAGGAGTATATTGCGAGGAAGCTGCAGACGTACCAAAAATTGCAGATTCCATCCTGCATGGATTGGATATAAGGAAATTAAGGGATACTTTCCATAAACACTAAGGAGACCTATATTATGTCTGTTAAACGTTATTCTTCCATGGAATATGACAATTTTGAAGACCTTCTTTTTGGCCACTCAAAATATCCTGTGAAAACCGGTCTTGATCTGGAAATTGGTGCTGGATATACTACTGCTGAAATCAATTATGCTCCCCGGCCGGATGCGGCTGAAAATAAGGCAACGCTTGTAAATGAATACGAGCGTATTACCCGTGACATTATGGAAAGGATGGTCCAGGTTGGTTTCCCATCAGTCGTACTTGAAACCGAGCACGTTCAGCAGATGACCAATAACCCAACCTGGGGTGGAGAAGTTGCAAATGCTCAAAAAGCAATCATGGAAGAGTACCATGATGAATATGGCATCAAATGTGCCCTCAGGCATACAGTTGGTGATGTCCGGGGAGATAGGGAAAGCATTGACCTGCGAGGAGATGCTTATTCCCGAATTCTTGAGTCATTTGAACAAGTCGCTTCTTCAGGAGCGGATATGTTGTCGATTGAATCCCTTGGAGGTAAAGAAGTATTTGATCATTCTATCCTGAGGAATGACATGCGGGGAGTTATCTTTTCAGTTGGTATACTTGGTGCTTTAGATGTTGAATATATATGGAAAGATATCTGCAATATTGCAAAGAAAAATAAAGTAGTACCTGCAGGCGATACGGCCTGTGCACAGGCAAACACTGCAATGTTTGTTGCAGGAGGGCTGCTTGACTTCAAATTATCCCATAGTGTGGCATCTGTTGTAAGGTCAGTTTCTGCATCAAGGTCTCTTGCTGCATATGAAGCAGGTGCAATTGGTCCGGGCAAGGACTGTGGTTATGAGAACATTATTATTAAGGCAATTACCGGTTACCCTATTTCTCAGGAAGGCAAAGGTTCTACATGTGCCCACTCAGATCTGATGGGCAACATGGCCATGCAATGTTGCGATCTCTGGTCCAATGAATCTGTGGAATACCGGGGAGATTTTGGAGGAACCACTGTACAATGTTGGGGTGAAACCCTTTCTTACGATTGCAGCATGATGAATACGGCATTGGAAGCCGGAGTTGGTAAAACCCTGCGTGATGTGTTAATGGTTTCAGACAGATACAGGGATCCACAGGCATTCATACTATCGTATGATAATGCTTATCGTATCGGTGAAGTAATAACTGCCCATCCGGATGATTTGTACCTGAGGGCAAAAGAGGCAGGTATGAAAGCTTGTGAATTAATCGAAAGTGGTTCCGAAGGATTCCTGGAGTTATCCAAGTTTGAAAAAGCTACAATAAAGAAAACCTGGAATGACCTGAAATCATTAGACGAAAATATGGAATCTTTTATTTGTAATTGCCTGGATATTTATTCATCTGAAGTGGATACTTTTAACCCATCAAATTATGGCCTTTAATTTTTCTAATTTTAACTACTAATATTGCTTTTTTAGAGTTCTCCTATATATAGTTATTTCTATCTATTCTATCATAATTTAATTGTTTAGAATGTATTTTTGAAAACGCTATGCTGCAAATTATGTATATTTTCAATTATTTTTTATGTTCATTTTATTGTAAGTATCTATTTATATGATTCATCCAACCAGTTCTTTTCATTATGCTATATAAGTATTATTATAACTAATAATCTCTATTTTTTGAATTCATACAAATATAATCAAAAAAAAGCAATCAATCAACGTATTTCTTACTATAAAAACTAATTGATTTGAATTTAAAATAATAGACAACATTTATATATAACCACCAAACAGTAGAAATGTTTATATAAGATTATATCACACTTGAATATGAGGTTTGATTAAACCTCACAATAGATTGGAGTTGGGCCAATCGCCATCAGGCATTGACCCTGGATATATTTAAAACAAATATGGAAGGAAGTGTAGAATGACCAGTTTGGACTTAGACCCCAGTGAAATTCTGGAAAGGTATAACGTCAAAATGGAAAAAGCAATGACGCCGGATGACGCGGCAGCAGAACTTTATCCAAAAGACGAGCTGATTCGCCCTATTGCAGAATCTATCTATGAAGGCGAAGAAGATGACACAGTAGAGGGCCTCAAGAAAGCAATTGAAGCCGGTAAAGATCCAATTGCCTTAATTGATGATGCCCTGATGGTAGGAATGGGAGTAGTAACAAAACTCTATGATGAAGGAATAATTTTCCTGCCAAATGTAATGATGTCTGCAGATGCAATGCTTGATGGTATTGATTTCTGTAAATCCCAGGCCAAGGAACCACCTGTATCCAAAGGTAAGATCGTATGCCACGTTGCAGAAGGTGACGTGCATGACATCGGTAAGTCCATTGTCTCAGCCCTCCTGAGAGCAAATGGTTTCGATGTAGTGGATCTTGGACGTGATGTGCCGGTAGACGAAGTAATTGAAGCTGTGAAGAAAGAAAAACCAATGATGGTGACAGGAACCGCTTTGATGACTACCACAATGTATGCATTCAAGGCTGTCAATGACAGGCTTCTTGAAGCAGGTATAAAAGTTCCATTCCAGTGTGGTGGCGGTGCTGTAAACCAGGACTTCGTATCAACCTATGAGCTAGGAGTATATGGAGAAGAGGCTGCCGACGCACCAAAGATGGCAGAGGCAATTCTTGCAGGCGCAGATCTTGGCAAACTCAAGGAACAATTCCATCAACACTGAGAGGTGAGCAAAATGACAGTAAACAGATACACCAAGATGGCATATGCTAGCGCAGACGATATGATTTTTGGAAACTCCCCCAATCCTGTAAAAGCAGGTCTGGACTTAGAGATTGGTGCCGGTTACACCACACCTGAAGTAAACTATGCACCAAGGCCAGAAGCCGGTGAGACCAAAGAGAAACTTGTAAAGGAATATGAGCGTATTACCCGCGACATAATGGAAAGGATGGTCCAGGTTGGTTTCCCATCAGTCGTACTGGAAACCGAGCACGTTCAGCAGATGACCAATAACCCAACCTGGGGTGGAGAAGTCGCAAATGCACAGAAAGCCATTATGGAAGATTACCATGATGAATACGGCATCAAATGCGCTCTGAGACACACTCCTGGTGACATCCGTGAAGACCGTGACTACCTGCAGTTGAGGGGAGAGAAATACAACACCCTTATGGAATCTTTCGAAGAAGTTGCATCAAACGGTGCAGATCTCTTATCCATCGAAACTATGGGTGGTAAAGAAGTCTTTGACCGTGCAATTCTGAGAAATGATGTGCCAGGTATGCTTTTTGCAATTGGTTGCCTAGGTACCATGGATATGGAATACATCTGGCAGGACATTGCCAAAGTTGCCAAGAAGAACAATGTCGTCGCAGCTGGTGATACTGACTGTGCACAGGCAAACACTGCAATGTTCATTGCAGGTGGACTCCTTGACAAAAACCTTGCCCACACCCTTGCAATAATTGCCAGGGCTATATCCGCACCACGTACCCTTGCCGCCTATGAAGCAGGTGCAGTTGGTCCGGGCAAGGACTGTGGTTACGAGAACACCATTGTAAAATCCATTGCTGGTGTCCCAATTGCCCAGGAAGGTAAGTCTTCCACATGCGCCCACTCCGATGTAATGGGTAACCTTGTAATGCAGTGCTGTGACCTATGGTCCAATGAATCCGTAGAATATCACGGTGAATTCGGTGGTACAACTGTACAGTGCTGGGGTGAATCCCTTGCATATGACTGCGCACTGATGAATGTCTCCCTCCAGACAGGTCAATCCAAGAACCTCAGGGACATGATGGTTCTCTCCGACAAGTACAGGGACCCACAGGGATACATCCTGGCCTATGACAATGCCTACAAGGTCGGTGAAGCAATTGTCAAGGATTCAGATGACATCTATCTCCGTGCAAAGAACGCTGCTGTAGAGTGTGTGAACCTGCTTGAAAACGCAGATCCCAAACTACAGATGACCAGATTCGAAAAGAATGCACTTGCTGATGCAAGTGAAGCTCTGGCTGGACTTACTGATGATTCAGACAAGTTCCTCAGTGACTCCCTTGAACAATACAAAAAGGAAGTCAAGGTATTCAGGCCGGAGAACTACGGTCTCTGAGCGAAAACACATACAGACGTTTAGCTGTGGACTCCTTTAAGGGTCCATAGCCCCAATCACCTTGTAATCTTCTATATAGCGTAGCTAAACTACAAGGAGGAGATATAAAAGCAATGCAATACTTACAACCTCCCTTTACTCCTATTTTTTTCAATTTAAATTACTTGTGAGTTATTGTAACTTTTAGTCTGTATCGATCTATTAATTCAAATGATAGAGGTGATATTTATGGAAGGAAATATTGAAATGGTGAAAGCCGAAGTAGCCGATAACACGGCCAACCCGGCACCACTTGGTTTCACTGGTCTTGGGCTTTCAGCAGTTTTGCTAAGTTTGACATATGTAGGTTTATTCCCACTTGATTCAATGGTAGTCTCAATGGCAATATTTTTGGGTGGATTTGCCCAGGTATTTGCAGGGATAATGGCATGGAAGAAAGGAGATGTATTTGCCGGAACTGCTTTTAATGCATTCGGGCTTTTCTGGTTCTCACTTGCAGGACTGATTATACTGCAGTCCCTTGGATGGGCCGCTGCAGCTGAACCAATGTCAATGGCTGCCTATCTCTTCATATGGGGTGTTTACACTTTTGTGATGCTCATAGGTACCTTGAAAATGTGTAGTGGCAGCAGAGTCATACAATTTGTATTCCTTACCCTGTTCATCCTGTTCATCCTGCTTGCAATTATCAATGCTACAGGAATGACCGGTCTACTTGTTATTGCAGGTATCGATGGACTCCTACTCGGATTTGGTTCACTATATGCAGCTCTTGCTATGGTACTAAATGAAATTTGTGAGAAACCTGTGGCTCCAGGTATTTAAAACAAAATATAGGGATATATTTATGTCATTTATTTTGGAGGAATGGAAATGTGCAGGAAAACATTGTTGGAAAAATATTTTTTCATGTTTGTTTTCCTGATTTTTTTTATCTCCATACCAAAGATATTGTATGGATATTTTTATGATATAATCTACCTCGAAACCAGTGGATATTATTCACTATTGAGAGGATTTTCAATCGTGTTTATTGCCGGCAATTTCTATGTTACTTCCCTTTCACCCAATTCCCTGCATCCTTATGGTTATTCTAAATATGTAAAAATGGGTCAGTTTTTGGTAGCTCTTGGAATTGGAATAATTTCCTTACTTTTAATAAGCCATGCACTTATAGGCAAATATAGTTATCAGAAAGTCCCGTTTATTGATATGTCCGGATACATTATAGTCCTGCTTTCTGTCACATTTTATCTTCTGTTAATTCATTCCATGAAAAAGGTTCAATTCCCCTTGCAGGAAGAAAAAAAATATAATCATTCTAACAATATGAAAAAAGAAGTGGCTTTAACCATAATTACATTAATAGGATTGGTAGGTATTGAATATGGATATTTTTTCCTGGATATTGTCCTTTCAATCTTTTTCTTTTCATTTTTGGTAAAAGAAACCCTTTCTGTAATTTGGGAAAGCAGCAGTTTTTTGAGTGATACATCTAGCCTGGATGAAAAGCAAATCTGCAATCTTGTAAACTCAATAGACGGGGCCAGTGAATGTCACAATGTGAGGGCACATGGAACTGATTCCGACCTTTATGTTGACCTACATGTATGTATGGATCCAAAGATAAAAATCATTCAGACCAAACCAATTGTTGAACAAATAGAATCATCCTTAAAAGCAAGTTATTCATCAGTCAGGGATGTTACTGTTCATATTGAACCTATAAAAAAGAAGGGGGACTTTATATGAAATATAGTCTGGGCATAGATGCCGGTGGAACTTATACTGATGTAGCCATCATTGAAAACAATTCAGGAAAAGTAGTCAGTTCAAACAAAGCACTTACAACATATCCGGATTTACTTGAAGGCATCGAAAATTCAATTGATGGACTTGATTTTCAATATCTTGAAGATATTGCAGTCGTTTCTGTCTCTACAACCCTTGCCACAAACACGGTCCTTGAAAATACCGGATATCCCGTAGCACTTATACTGATTGGGGAACACGGAAGCGAAAGCGAAGGTTTTCCTTCCCAGCATATATTTCATGCAAAAGGTGGCCATGATCACAAAGGCCTGGAAATGCAAGAACTTGATATTAGTCCCATTGAGTCCTTTGTCAAGGATGTGAGGGATAAAGTATCTGCATTTGCAATTTCATCTCATTTCAGCATCCGTAATCCGGATCACGAAATAAAAACACGAGAATTGATTCAAACAATTGTTGATATGCCAGTTGTTTGTGGTCATGAACTCTCTCAGGATATAGGAGCTTATGAAAGAGCTGTAACAGCTACACTCAATGCACGGCTTATTCCTGTAATAAAGCAATTTATTGAAACTATAATCAAAGACATCAGAAGAAGAGGGATAAGTGCCAGGCTCCTGATGCTTAAATGTGATGGTTCTGTAACAGGTATCGAGGATGCACTCAAAAAACCTATAGAAACCGTATTTTCAGGACCTGCTGCAAGTCTTATCGGAGCTTCTCATTTAAGTGGGAGGCATACCTGTGTCACAATTGATGTGGGGGGCACAAGTACCGATATTTCATCCATTTCAAATGGAGTACCTGAACTAAGTGAATCCGGCGGAATTGTAGGAGGATGGAAAACCAGAGTACGTGCAATTCATATGGAAACCTCTGCAATGGGGGGAGATAGTGGAATCTGGACGCGTAAAGGAGGACTGTTTATAGGACCCCGACGTGTAATCCCTCTCTGTCTTGCAGCACAAATGTACCCGGGATTCATATCAAAATTAAAAAACGCTTCTAATCCACAAAGGGATCTCTTTGATGAAAATATCCAACCAGCCAGATTTTTCGTTAAAAACAGCTCTGGCAAACATGAATTAACAGACTCCGAAAGAAGAATACTTGACGTGCTTGGCAGTGAACCGATGTCTTACAGGGAACTTACATCCCTCACCAGGAGCCACATTTCATCAAATATGCTAGACTTACTTATAAGCAAACGATTCATAAGGGTTATAGGTTTCACTCCGACAGATGTATTACATGTATTGGGAGATTATGAACAATGGGATGTGGAAGCCGCATCAATCGGGGCTGACATTTTTGCAAGATTTGCTTTTAGCAGTAAATTTGAAATATGTGAAACACTGAAAGAAAAATTTGCTCTCAATATGGCATATGACCTGATATGTTTCGCTCTTCCAAATATCGAAAAAGAGAGTATAATGGAGACCCTAACTGGTAATTACCCTGCTACTTTTAAGGTGAAATTACCTGTAGTCCTTATTGGTGGCCCTGTAGCCCCATATGTAAAATCACTTGGAAAAATTGTGGACGCTGACATCATTCTCCCGCAACATGCAGATGTGGGAAACGCAATTGGGGCTCTATATGGTAAAGGAATAAAAAGACTTGAGTACCTTATAAGGCCTGCATCTTTATCCGAACCAGATCAGGATTTCCTTGTTTTTTCCCAAAATGGAAGAAAGAGTTTCCAAACTTACACGCAAGCCTATGATTATTCCATAGATAACGGCAAAAATGTACTATTTGAATATATGAAAAGTTGTGGTATCAAAAAAGATCAGATATCTTTCAATATAAAGGAAAAGAAAGTAATTCCTGAAGGGTGGAAACATCCCCCCATGGAAACACAATTGACAATTATGGGAATAGGTACATCCCCACTTTAATTTTAGAATGACGTCTCCTTGTAGCTTTCAATACCATTCCCTGAAACAGTAAGGATGTAGGAGTCCATGTGAGACATCGCTCTCATTTTCTTTACCTTTATATATCTCTGGGACGAGTCATCCTTTGTTTTTATCATCGTATCTATAATGCCATCTGGCAGATAACCTTCCATGCCACTTGACTGTAGGGTCTGGCCAATGATATCATATGTTTCAAATACAAAGAATGTTGTTATATTTTCTCTTCTCAGGGGTTCGAAAAGATGAAACCATTGTTTTCTGAGTTTGGTTGGTTCTGTGTCCATCAAAGAATAAAGTGCGCCTGGAGAATCGATTCTCAGGCATGTAAATTTATCTCCCGTTTTTATTTGGTCTTATTTTATAATTAACAAAAAGAGTCAGGAAAAGGAGAATTGCAAAAATAGCAAAGATTATTTCCAATCCCATAATTCCCGAGAGGGCTCCTGCAAATATAGGCATGATTGCAAGACCTCCATAGGTATATGTGCTGTAAAGGCCCATTGTGATCCCCTTGTTCTTACTCATTGATGCCAGCAGCGTGGGTAATCCAACCATCGCGAGTCCTGAACCAGATCCCACCAATGCAAATCCTACAAAAGGCAACCATATGGTAGCCAGGGTTCCTGAAGCTGCTACCACAATGCCCATATTGATCATTTGTTTTGATTTCATGGATGTATGTGATACCCAAATGGAAGATATCATTGTGCTGATATAGCTTACTGCAATGGCCATTCCCAGTTCGGCTTTAGAAAGCATGCCTGTACTGTAATCAGGATACAAAGCAAGTAATACACCATTGGTACCTATCAGTACAAAAACTATTATCCATATACCCGTATAAGATTTGTCTACCAGAAATCCTGAAGTTGTGGAGATCTTTTGCCGGATTTCAGCAATAATTGGAGACTGCAATTTTTCTTTATCCCGGCCATTTTTGTACAGGTATCCCAACCCTGCAATAAGGGTCAAGAAAGATATAACTGTAAAAGCCATTATACCATACTTTAAACCCATGGTAGCCAAAAGACCACTTAAAGCAACACCGCCGGCAAGTCCTGCATTTAATAGAAAATTAAATTCTCCCATATACTGTTTTCTCTTGCTGAATGAACCAAGATAAGAAAATGCTGCTGGGAAAAATGCACCACATGCGGCACCTTCCATTAATCTTGCAAGAATGAGCAGGTGAATTTCATTGGTAAAAAGCATTATAGCTCCTGAAAAAAATGTCAATAACAGGCTGATTGTCACAAATCTCATAAAGCCATATCTTTCTGCCAGTATTCCAAAGGGCAGCATCGTAAGCAAAGCTCCTATAAAATAGGCAGAAAAAAGAAAACTTGACAATTCGACTGAATGATTTCCAGGTCCAAGTCCTGCAAGTTCAGGAAGAATAGGTATCACTGCATTGGACAATCCCATTATAGTAAATATAGATAAATAAACAAGTAATCTGCCTTTTTCCATCCATCTACCGCCTGTTGAACTGACTGCACAATGGAGGAGTGCATTAATAACAGTTGTTATTGCTATCTGAAAATATTATAACAAATAGAAATCCTCAGGAAAATGAATATCCAAAATGGCCAGAATGAGTTCGAAAAAAGTTAGATTAATAAGCCCTTTGTCAACGCAGGACTCGGTATTTTCGGAAGAACATCGATGATTTGAGTACAGAAACTGTCCCGTTATTACGTTTGACGATATAATCTCCCGCTTTGCCGTTTACGGTTCCTCTCTTTGTTTCCACACTGAAGTCTGTCAACATCTTTAAAGCATGACCCACCGGGTTTTTTTCATTTGTTTCCATCATTTCCGAAACTATAGTCTCTTTGCTCAGTTCACTCATATTGAAACCTCCCTAGAATAGACCCGAAAATAATTATGACACTCTAACGTATATACCTAACCGATGAATTAAAATTTTTAATTAGTAAATCTTCATTAATTTGCAAACATTGCATTTATCCCCTAATAAAACCAAGTGATATTTATGATCATTACCCTAATTGGAATGGCCGGTGTCGGAAAAAGCACTATTGGTAAGCTTCTTGCCACCCATTTAGGCTATAGCTTTGTTGATGTGGATGACCTTATCATGCAAAGAATAGGTGGACCATTACAGGATTATCTTGACGAAAAGGGAGATTCAGCTTTTATCAAAGTTGAAGAGGATGCCATACTGGATTTGGATTTAAGGGATAAAATGGTGATTTCTACAGGCGGTAGTGCAATCTACTCAGAAGCTGCAATGGAAATCCTTTCTGAAAAATCTTTAATCATACTCCTTGATGATACCTTTCCAAATATAAGAAAAAGGATATCCCATCCCTGGAAAAGAGGGCTCGTGGGTTTCCGGGAAAAAGGAATTAAGAAATTGTATCTGGAAAGGTGGCAATTGTACCGGAAATATGCAGATATTGTTGTTGACATTAACGGAATGGCAAACAAAAAGAAAGTTGTAGATGATATTGTGGAAAAGAGTAAAGAACTCTATAATTCCACTTTTGACACTTTCAGTTTGTGAGTGCCTGTATTGGCGCCGGTATGCGCCCTGCTTTTTTAACAAACTCTTCCGAACTGAATTTATGGACAGGCATGACAGGACAGCTTCCAAGCAATCCTCCGTACTCAACCATATCTCCCGTTTTTTTGCCCGGTGCAGGAATGATGCGCACTGCTGTTGTTTTCCTGTTTATCATTCCTATAGCCATTTCATCGGCCATAATTGCCGAAATCGTATAGGATGAAGTGTCACCGGGAACTGCAATCATATCCAATCCCACCGAACATACAGATGTCATTGCTTCGAGCTTATCCAGTTTCAGTGAACCACGTTTCACAGCCTCTATCATTCCTGCATCTTCACTTACAGGTATAAAAGCCCCACTTAGTCCGCCTACAGAAGATGATGCCATTGCACCGCCTTTCTTTACCGCATCATTCAACAATGCAAGAGCTGCTGTGGTTCCGTGGGTGCCACAACTTTCCAGTCCCATTGCCTCAAGGATAGCTGCTACACTATCACCAACTTCAGGTGTGGGTGCAAGTGAGAGGTCCACGACCCCAAAGTCAGCTTCGAGTCTCCTGGATACTTCCCTGCCGGTCATCTCTCCCATTCTTGTGATTTTAAAGGCCGTTTTCTTTATACACTCAGCGATTTCTCCAAGGTCAGGATTATCCAGGTCCCTTATAGCAGAATTCACAACACCGGGGCCACTTACGCCCACGTTTATGACGCAATCAGCCTCACCTACTCCGTGAAAAGCACCAGCCATAAAAGGATTATCTTCCGGGGCGTTTGCAAAAACTACGAGTTTAGCACAGCCAATACCTTCCCTGTCCCTGGTAAGGTCTGCAGTTTCTTTAATCACTTTTCCCATAAGATTCACAGCATTCATGTTTATGCCGGCTTTCGTAGTTGCCACATTAACAGAAGAACAAACCTTTTCCGTAACTGCAAGAGCCTCAGGGATTGCATTAATAAGCCGTCTGTCACCATCTGTCATCCCTTTATGGACAAGAGCGGTGAAACCACCTATGAAATCAACTCCAATCTCATTGGCTGCCCTGTCAAGAGTCCTTGCAATGGAAACTATCTCTTCCTGTGTGAAAGTTTCTGCAATTGTGGCAATTGGTGTAACAGATATACGTTTATTGATTATGGGTATGCCATACATTTGTTCGACTTCGTCTGCAACATCAACCAGTTTGCTGGCGCAACGTGTCATTTTTTCATGAATGTTGTCATTAAAAGTCTCAATATCAGGATGAGCACAATCTCGCAGATTGATTCCCATTGTGACAGTTCGTATGTCAAGGTTCATGCTGGAAATCATCTGAATGGTTTCCATTATTTCTTCAGGATGAATGAACATTTATATCACCTCTTTTGGGAATTCATATACGGTGCATGAAACGGAATACATCGTCTTTCTGTACCTGGATCTCAACACCAAGTTCATCTCCAGCAGCATTTATTGCATTCTGGAACGCATCAAGGTCAAATCCCTTTTCTTTTGACTCTGTCAGCATTATCATGGTGAACAGATCTTCCATTATAGTCTGGCTTATGTCCACAATGTTCACCTCGAATTGGGCCAATACATTTGTTATATGTGCTACTATCCCGACTTTATCTATTCCAATTACAGTGATAACAAAACGTGTGGATGTCATAATAAGTTCTCCTCGATATGTAGAATACGGTGGAACTACGATTTCATCATATTTAATAATGCATCAATATCCAATAATGTTTCAAGTTACATAGCGAAATAATAAATTCATAAATCCAAAGAAACTAAAAATAAAATAATATTTATATTGAATAGAATGCAAAACTAAAAGAACTTAATAATCAAAAACGTTTAATTTCCAAAAGTAATACTATTAGATATTGCGCGACTGGAATAAAGTTTACTTGTACAGTCATAAAAAACAATTTTTAATAAGTGTTATATATGATGCAGTTGCAACTTTTAGCTACACAATAAAAAGGTGGTTAATACATGCCTTGCTGGGAATATGATATAAAACCAATAAGAACTGATGACTGGAGTAAAACAAAAGACGAATTAAATGAAATGGGAAACGAAGGTTGGGAATTAATCAAGTTTTGTGGACCACTGGATGGACAGGGAGCTTCTGATGCTTTTTTCAAAAGGCTTGTTGATGAAGCAAATATCTGAGTGATTTTCACTCCCCCATTTCATCCATATCCCTGCATATGCAAAACTTGCATAATGCAATCTCCACATCTTTCTGTTTGTTTTTCGCGGGACAATAATACACATTGTCCTTTTTTGCAATTTTGCTACCTCCAGGGAATTCCATATTTAAAGGATGGAGGGGCTTGCCTGCAACAAATATGAGGTATATTGAAGTCAATTTGGCCAGATCTGTGAACAACCTGTTTTTTTCATTATCCTCTTCCTGCATTAAATCGATACGCTGAATTAGATCCAGGCAATCCTTCCTATCAAAAGTTAAGAGTAGAGTGGTTGCGTTGTATCTTTTAATCTCCTCTATGGTTTCATAAAGATGCCTGAATAAATCCTCACCATATATCTGTCTGTATTTTGAAGGGAGGTTTTCAGTACTTTGCAACATCAGAGATCTTATTTTCATAAAATCTGAAGGAGTAAACCGGTTTGCCTTCTTCTTGAGATTGGTAGTTAATTCTTGCCCATTGTTTAAATGGTCGCAGATCATACTTATTTCCAGCCACATTTTCCGGAACTACATATCCCCATTTTTTCGAAATATTGCTGATGATAATCTTCTGCAGGATAAAATTCAGAAGCGGGCTCAATTTCTGTAACTATAGCCTTGAATTTGCCTGATTGCTGTAGCTTATGAAGGCAACTCAGAGCAATTTCTTTTTGTTTTTTGTCATGATAAAATATAGCAGAGCGATATTGTGTTCCAACATCCGGCCCCTGTCGATTAGATGTTGTAGGATCATGAATATTCCAGAAAATATCCAGCATTTGTTCATAACTTACAATTTGTGGATCATAAGTAATCTCAACAGCTTCAGCGTGGCCTGTACGTCCGGTACAAACTTCCTTATAAGAGGGATTGGGTACACTCCCTCCTGTGTAACCAACCCGTGTGCTAATAACGCCTTCAACTTCCCTGAATGCTGCCTCAATCCCCCAGAAGCATCCGGCAGCAAATGTCGCTTTTTCCATAGGTTTCAAACTCATTTATAATCCCCATAATCTCATTGGTTTTCTGCCAGATATAATTATTCAATGGCTTCTAGGGAATAGTTTATATACGATGTTCGCATATGTTCGAACAATCTTTTTTTTACTAAACCGGGGAGGTAGAGAACATGAATGATCGCAAAAAAGATGACAACAATAGAGACGAAAATAATTCTTTCGAAGACATCGAAGACCTTCTTCAGTATGTTTTTGAAAAGATGAGAGAAGGTAATGACAATAAGCCCTTCGTATATGGGTTTTCCATTGCTCATAACCCTATGGATAATGATCAATTCAATGAACAATCACCACCAGCAGAGGAGACACCAGAGGATGTTTTTGTAAAAGACCAAACTCCCCTGGTTGAGACATTTAAGACCGACGATGAAGTTTACGTTACAGTCGACATTAAAGTTGACGAAGATCTTGTGTCAATTGCCTCACGCCACAATGAAGTAGACATTGCAGTGCATTTCCCGGACGCTGGATGCACTGAGACACAACACGTAACTCTGCCTGCAAGTGTTGATCCAGATAGTGAGTCGATCAGTTGCAGCCATGGAGTAATGGATATTAGGTATAAACGAAGAGTGGCTTCTACTTTGA
The DNA here is from genome assembly GCF_001889405.1 of Methanohalophilus halophilus. Lineage (NCBI taxonomy): Archaea > Methanobacteriati > Methanobacteriota > Methanomicrobia > Methanosarcinales > Methanosarcinaceae > Methanohalophilus > Methanohalophilus halophilus. The sequence goes on along the minus strand of NZ_CP017921.1, from coordinate 1,687,795 downwards.
ATTGATTTTTATTTTAACTTTATTTCTTCTGTTTTCTTTGCCTATTTAAGGGATTTCATTCATCACAGCAGCATAAATATGCCAGATGATACGTATTAAACAGGAAGATTTTTATAGACATATGCTAACCTGAGTTACTCAATAAATAATACTGTCTAAATATGCAAGTGCAAGTATATTGCATATGCCCCAGTATATAATATAGGACGGATGTCTCACTTTCTCCCATTATTGTGAGAGGGATGGATGAAGAGAAAGCAAATATCCGTGCGATGGGACTCCTCACGAAAGTCGGATTAAAGGACAAAGCAAATGCTTATCCAGCCTCCCTTTCAGGCGGCCAGAAACAGAGGGTGGCAATTGCAAGAGCTCTTGCAATGCATCCAAAAGTGATGCTATTTGATGAACCCACTTCGGCATTGGATCCTGAAATGGTAGGGGAAGTATTGGCTGTCATCCGGGATCTTGCAAAAGAGGTATGACCATGGTTGTTGTCACAATGGGCTTTGCAAGAGAAGTAGCTGATAGGGCCTTCTTTATGGACGACGGCCCGGTAGTGGAGGAAGGTAGCACTGAAGATCTTTTCACAAATACCCGACATGAACGGACAAAATCTTTCCTCAGCAAGGTTTGTAATTTTCTTATTTTATTGGTTATTATTAAGATTCTTTTAAATTAGCAATACGAAAATTTTACACTACACCGAATTATATTTTGTTAAGTGCATTTTTGAAAATATTTATAGCAATATATTTTTCAAAAAGCATGCAATACACTATATATAATATAAAATGTATTATTAAATTGAGTTATAATATTATATATTATATACTTCACAAAACATATATTTTAGTATGCATAACTTATGCTGGTGTTTACACAATATTACAGTAAAGAATGGCAATTCTCATTTTAAGAATACATTATTTTATGAGCCAATAATGAAAATTGAGGGATAAAAAGAAGATAAATATTATAATGGTATGTTTATATACACATAATTAAGTTAATACTCCTATACGTAGCGAGCAGAAAAAGACATAAAAAACATAGCAGAATTTTCTGCCTCCATTGCAATCTTGAATAAAGAAGTAAAAGAACATATACAAACAATAGTAAATAACTAAATTATAAGGCTATGTGTATACATACTATTATTAGTCTCTACCTATACACCTAATAGATAAAAAATGCCATATAAAGCATAGGTTTATTTTTCACCACATAATGGCTAAGAACATGCCACAAAAATAACTACCCAGGTAATCTAATTAGAGAGGAGATCCCCTGGGGAAATCATTTGTCTGCACCTAGATTTCCTTTATTCATACAATATATATGAATGATTTTGTAAATCTGGTATAATGCACAGTTTCAGTAAACACAATTATTACAAATACTATAGTAATACAGCAGTTACACTCCACTACCGCCCCATTTAGTGCAAAAAAAAGAGAAGAAACGCATATTTGTCAAATATCAAAGTTTCATTCATATATGATGTGTAATATACTCCAACTCGCCTATAAAGCATTTAATGCGCCAAACCTCACTAAATAACATCTCACTTTACAAGACTGGCATAATGGTAAAATAATAATTTTTCTAAAGACAAAATACTAAACTTATTAATTGAATTAGTAATAATTTTAATTAGTAAACTTAACTTAAAAATTACTATTGTAACATGTAATCATTACTAAAAAACAGTGCTTTCCAGTAATTTAAAAATATTACATAAAATAAAATTAAGCAAATATTATTCCTGTCTGTTTAGATAAAAACATTTATACTGACAGTTAAACGACATCCGAATAAATTTAATAATTAATATAAAATAAGACTATTTTATAAAGAAAGAGTCAACAAAAAGTGAGATTTAAATCTCCAGAGAATAACCAAACAATTCATTGAATAGTGAATATTTTTTCCTTGCATTATAGAGATACTGACGAACATAGTTTTCACCCTTTGATTTCTGAATCATAGCTTCAATTTCCCTGGGCGAAAACACAGTCTCTAGTTTTATTGCTGCAATGTTTCCAATATCTGAGATAGAGTTCCTTTCAACTGAATTGGCACTGGTTTGTGAGACGTCATCGATAATTGACACCGGGTACTCCCCAACCCATTCCCATGCAGGATCAAAAAGAATTATCCTTAGAAGAGAGCAATCTACACAGCGACATACTACTGCCGTATAATCCTGAAAATTGTGATAAGTGAAGGAAAACAACTGACCCTCACATTCACTGCATACACCCATTTCATTTTCTTCTTCTTCAAAAGGAGGAATTAACCGATTATCATCTATACACAATAGTTTATTTGGCAATGAATAGCGCAAGGTTGATTTATCAAAAGAAACATTCATTATATTAGGCCTCTATTAAGGTTACAGAAACAACATTACTTTACAAACATATAAATAGTTTGATTGTATATATATGAATTAATACATAGATAGGGGTAATTCTATGAAAGCTATTAGATCTAAAATAAAAAACCGTCTCAAAAAGTTCGTAGAACTTGACGTGAGCGGACTGCGTACCCATATACTATCTATTCTTCTCAACGTAAAACAGTTTACGGTTGATGATCTTCACGAAAAGATCAACAAGCAGTTCGACGCATCCAGAAGTGTAGTGGCCTCTATGGTAGGTTATATACATTCAAAGTTAGGTATTCTGAGATCCCATAAGGAGTCATATAAAACACCTACAACATACTCACTAAAAGAAGAGTATGTAGACTTGATACAGAATGCCATTACCACGCGAGAAAAACCATCCACATGAATGAGTATTCATGGTAGCAATAAAGGATGCTCCGCGTACATCCACAACCCTAATAATACGTTCTGATTCGGGATCCCGGATTACCCACTCCAGAGATCCTTATTATAGCCTTATGAGCAGGCTTTTTCAGGAAGATGCTACTGCACGGCGCGGACAGCAATTTCTGACTTTGATCGAAGAACGCCAAAAGAGTGGCAATGCGGTTAAAACAAGTGAATGGGAATCAATAATGAAAGAGCTTGACGTTGGACGAGCATCTTTCTATGCAATGCGCAACAAATTACTTGGTGCGGGACTCATATCTAACAAGAATAAGGAATACCGTCTATCGAGTCAGTTCAGTAAAGATCTTATAGATATGGCCAACTGGTGGTCTACTGCTATATTAAATAAAGACCCGGATGAAATATAATTCCCGATAATTTTATATACTAAATATCCAATGTAGGATACGTTTTCGTAGCAGCCCGGTAGTGTAGTGGTCAATCATGTGGGACTCTGGATCCTGCAACCTCGGTTCGAATCCGTGCCGGGCTACTAAACTTTTTTGTTAATTTTTTAAATATTTTATTTATTTCTATATGACTGATCTTATAAGTGTAACATATAAATACATACAATAGATACTGAGATTAGTGATATGTAAGTAATCTCCAATATACGATGTGTTGGAGGCAATAGCATCAAGAAAACGGAGGATAAACCGAATACAAAATGTGTCGAATCTGCATTGAGAAAGCGGACACATGATTTGGAAGAGCGAGTCAAGGAATTAGACTGCCTCTACCAGATATCCAGAATTGTTGAAAAGAGAAGCGATCTGGACACAATTTTACAGGAAATAGTAGACTTCATTCCTTCTGCCTGGCAATACCCGCACATAGCTTGCGCAAGGATTACTTTGAAAGAAAATACATTTATGAGCCCGCATTTTCAGGAAAGCCAGTGGAAACAGTCCGCCCCATTAATTATTGAAAAAAAGAATGCAGGTTGCCTCGAGGTCTTTTATCTCGAAGAAAAGCCACATGCAAACGAGGGTCCGTTCCTCAGGGAAGAGCGCAAGCTGATTGATGCCTTAGCGGAAAGAATAGGAGATGCCATCAAACTGATTCATGTGGAAAAAGAACTCAGCAGTTACCGCAAGAACCTGGAAGAAATCGTAGAAAAGCGTACTTCTGAACTAACCCTTGCCAACCACCAACTACAGAAGGAAATTGCTGAACGGGAACGTGCAGAAAGGTCCCTCCGTGAATTTGAAGATATGAGGATAAAAGAGATCCATCACAGGATAAAGAACAATCTACAGGTTGTCTCCGGACTGCTGTATCTTGAATCAACAAATTATGATCCCAATAAAGTAGTGGAAGCTTTCAAACAAAGTGAAAATCGGGTGCGTTCTATAGCCCTTATACACGAAAAGTTATACCAGTCCAGCAACTGCAAAACCCTCGATTTTTTGGATTATGTTAATGAGCTTATGCAATATCTTATTCATTCCTATGATCTTGATACCAACAAAGTAATTGTAAATGTCAATGTGGATAAGTTCCATCTTGAAATGGACAGGGCCGTGCCCCTTGGAATCATAATTAATGAACTGGTTTCCAATGCCCTGCAACATGCTTTTAAGGAAGGACAGGATGGTGTAATCGAAATTCATTTCGCTAAAGAAAATAGTGATTATATCCTGGTTGTGCATGACAGTGGCCACTTTCCCAAAGAAATAGATTTCAAGAATACAGAATCCCTTGGGCTGCAACTTGTAACTAATCTTGTTTCCCAGATCGATGGCACAATAGATCTGAACATATCCGAGGGTACGACTTTTACGATACGCTTCTGACTACAGGAAAAAATCATATCTGGCCTATAAAGAGTAATAATAGCAACCCTAGAAAAGGTTGCTGAAATGTTTTCATTTCCCGATACTTTTCTCGGTTTCCATCACCTTGAGATATATTTTGAGTATCGAATCAGGATTCAGAGAAATGGAATCAATGCCTTCCTGCACTAGGAATTCAGCAAATTCCGGGAAATCACTTGGCGCCTGACCACAGATCCCGCTGTGCTTATTGTTTCGTTTTGCACCTTTTATTGCCATGGATACAATCTCTTTTACAGCTTCATCCCTCTCATCAAAGATTGAAGCCAGGATCTCAGAATCCCGATCAACACCAAGTGTGAGTTGTGTCAGATCATTGGACCCGATCGAAAAACCATCGAAATATTTGCTAAATTTATCGACCAGGAGTGCATTACTGGGAATTTCACACATCATATATACCTGCAGGTCATTTTCACCCCTTTTAAGGCCGTGTTTTCCCATTTCTTCGATAACCTTGCGGGCCTCCTCCACACGCCTGCAGAAAGGAATCATTATGATAAGGTTGGTAAGCCCCATTTCATCCCTAACCTTTTTCATCGCCCTGCATTCAAGGGCAAACCCTTCCCTGTATCTTTCATCATAATAACGCGAAGCTCCCCTGAAACCAAGCATGGGATTATTTTCCTTTGCCTCAAAAGCTTCTCCACCCAGCAGGGTTGCATATTCATTGGATTTGAAATCGCTCATACGTACAACTACAGGCTTTGGATAGAATGCAGCTGTAATTGTCGCGACACCTTCGGCAAGCCTTTCCACAAAGTACTCCCCTTTATCCGAATAACCCTGTGTCAATTTTTCAATCTGATTGACTGCATCCTGATCCTTGACTTTTTCAGTGTGAACCAGCGCCATCGGATGGATCCCTATATAGCTGTTTATGATAAATTCAAGTCGGGCCAGCCCGATTCCATCATTGGGCACCCGTGACAGTGCAAAAGCTTCTTCGGGGTTACCCAGGTTCATCATTATTTCTGTTTGGGTCTTGCTGATATCTTCCAGTTCTGTGGTTTCCTTATGGAATCCAAGTTGGCCTTCATAGACCCTGCCTGTATCTCCTTCAGCACAGCTTACAGTGACTTGCCTGCCGGTTTCAAGGATTTCTGTGCTGCTATTTGCCCCCACAACAGCAGGAATGTCAAGCTCACGACTGACAATAGCCGCATGACAGGTCCTGCCTCCTTTATTGGTAATGATGGCTGTCGCATTTTTCATCACAGGTTCCCAATCAGGAGTGGTTGTATCTGCCACCAGGATTTCTCCCGGTTTGAAGGAAGACAAACCAGAGACATCCTTTATAACATGCACCCTGCCCGAGGATATCCTGGACCCAACACTTCTGCCTGTGACAAGTACCTTGCCTTTTTCATCCATGTAATAGGTTTCAAGCACATCCTTCCTTTTCTGGGATTGTACGGTCTCCGGTCTTGCCTGAACGATGAACAATTCTCCTGTATCACCGTCCTTTGCCCACTCTATATCCATAGGCTTTGCTTTATTTGATTTGCCGGAATAGTGATTTTCAATCGTGACAGCATACCTGGCAAGTTGCAGTATCTCTTCATTATTGATGCAGAAGCCTTTCCTGTCACTTTCAGGGACATCCACATTACGCGTAAGTACCCTGGAATCACCCCGGCCATAGATCATCTTAATCTCTTTGCTGCCTACCTTTTTGCGGATAATGGGCTTATAACCTTCTTCAAGGGTCGGTTTGAATACGTAGAACTCATCCGGATTTACCAGCCCCTGCACGATATTCTCACCTAACCCATATGAGCCGGTGATAAAGACCACATCCTCAAAACCAGTTTCTGTATCGATAGTGAACATCACTCCGCTGGATGCAAGATCGGAACGAACCATTTTCATTATGCCAATAGAAAGGCCCACATCAAAATGATCGAATTTGTTATTTATCCTGTAGGAAATGGCCCTATCGGTGAACAACGAGGCAAAACAGCGGCTGCATGCATCATTCAGGGCATGATAGCCGTGGATGTTGAGATAAGTTTCCTGCTGGCCTGCAAAAGATGCATTCGGCAGGTCTTCAGCAGTGGCTGAACTGCGTACTGCGACATCGGTGTCAACACCATACTGTTCACAAAGTTTGTCGTATGCAGTTTTAATTTCATCCCAGAGGTCTTCAGGAATAGGTGCATCCAGAATTGTGTGCCGTGCCTTTTTGCCGACATCAGCAAGGTTGCTGAGATTTTTCGTGTCCAATTCATCCAGAATCCTTCGTAGGTCTTCCAGCACACCTGCCGAGTCCAGCACATGCCAGTAGGCCTCAGCAGTGATTGCAAAACCATTAGGTATACGTATGTCCTTATCCGTAAGTTCCCTGTACATTTCACCCAATGATGCATTTTTCCCCCCCACCAGGGACACATCATCAATCGTAATCTCTTCAAACCATCGTATGTATTTGTTATCACTCATTGTAACCCCACTACTATTTTCAATTAGTTGGTTATATGATTCCGGAAAGTATTATGTGTTCCTGTAGGTACTAAAAATCCATAGGTGAACAAACTGCGATACTTTTAATAACTATTAAAAAGAAATGCACAATGAAGTTATGAGGTTAAATTATTTGAGGGGGGCAAATTTATTTCATTCTGGTCAACCGCAGGTATAACTAATTTCTATGATGCATTTCTGCCTGGGGAAATAATCCTGCAAAGCTTTTTTTATTGAGTTATCCCGGAAGCTAGCCAACTATACATCAAGAGGAGAGAAAAGGTGTACGACAGTAATACTACATTCAGAGAAATTGAAAATGAATGGATAACCATGCCTGACGGCTGCAAACTTGCAGCCAAAATATGGTTGCCAGAAGATGCGGAGGAAAAACCTGTACCCGCTGTTCTTGAATATATTCCTTATAGGAAACGTGATTTCAAAGCGATTCGCGATTCCAAAATACATAGATATTTTGCCCAAAATGGTTACGCGGCTATAAGAGTAGACATGCGTGGCAGCGGGGATTCAGATGGAGTACTGGAAGATGAATACCTGCCTCAGGAACTCAATGATGGTGTCGAGATCATCGAATGGATTGCCTCGCAACCCTGGTGTACTGGAAATGTAGGAATGATAGGTATTTCCTGGGGTGGTTTCAATGCTCTTCAGATAGCAGCAAAGGATACACCCCATCTAAAAGCGATAATTACAGTTTCATCATCCGATGACCGTTATGCAGATGATGTTCATTACATGGGAGGTTGCATGTTAACGGACAACCTTTCATGGGCCTCAACAATGTTTTCCTATAACTCTCTTCCACCAGACCCTGCTATTGTAGGGGATAAATGGAAAGAGATGTGGCTGGACAGACTGGAAGGAAGTGGTCTGTGGCTGAAGAAATGGCTTCAGCACCAGAGAAGGGATGAATACTGGAAACATGCTTCAGTTGCAGAAAATTATGAAGCGATTTCATGCCCCGTTTTTGCAGTAAGTGGGTGGGCAGATGGATATTCCAACACCGTATTCAGGCTTATGGAAAACCTGCAGGTCCCACGCAAAGCCCTTGTAGGGGGATGGGGTCATAAATATCCTAATTTTGGGGGAGAGGGAATCGGAATTGACTTTTTAAGAGAAGCCACACGGTGGTGGGATAGATGGCTTAAAAAGATCGATAATGGAGTAGATGAGGAACCCATGTTACGCCTTTGGATGCAGGATAGTGTATCCCCCCTGATCTCAAGTTGTCCTGGCAGATGGATAGCAGAAAACAATTGGCCTTCTGCCAAAATTGAAAATCAAGAATTCTTCTTATCAAAAGGTAGGATCCATCTTGAAGAAGATGAAATCAAAAATGAAGATATGAGGATCAGAAGTCCCTTAAGTGTCGGACTTTTTGCAGGTAAATGGTACTCATACTCAGAGTCAACTGACCTTCCTCATGACCAGAGCGAAGAAGATGGAGGAGCCCTTGTTTTTGATACACCTGAATTAGAGGAAGATATTGAAATACTTGGGTCTCCGGAAGTAGAACTCGAATTAGAGTCAGACCAACCTATAGCTATGATTGCCCTGCGACTAAATGACGTATGTCGGGAAGGAACCTCCACAAGAGTTACGTATGGACTTCTTAACCTTGCACACAGGGATGGGAATGAAAATCCTGCTGTGCTTGAAGTTGGTAATACGTACAGGATTTGCGTAAAAATGAATTATGTGGCACAAAATTTCCCCGCAGGCAATAAAATACGCCTGTCTATTTCAACTTCGTACTGGCCGTTTGCGTGGCCTGCTCCTGAGCCTGCAGCTTTGACCATAAAGAGCAAAGGTAAACTCATATTACCTGTAAGACCAAAAAACAAAGAAGATGATAAATTATCATACATTGGAGAACCGGTCTTATCAGAACCAATTAAATCCACACTTCTGGAGCCTGCAAAGAGAGAATGGACAGTTCAACATAATCTTGCAACAAATGAAGTGAAACAACAGATTATCAACAATGATGCGTTCTTAAGGCTGGATGATATCAATCTGGAAATTGGGAAAGAAACAACTGAAGTTTATTCTTATCTGAATAACAATTACAATACTGTTAGGGGAGAAGTGGAAAGTACAAGAAGTCTGGCACGTGGTATCTGGAAGATAAAAACCCTGACAAGAACAGTACTTACATCCACACCGACTCATTTTCAAATTCGGGCAATCCTTGATGCGTATGAGGGTGATACACGAATTTTTAGCAAAAGTTGGGATGATTTGATTCCACGTGACATGATGTGAGGTAGATAAATGAAGAAAAATATTTTTGTTGTAGGAATGGATTCCTTCAATTTGGAAAAACTTGAAAAAGTGCCGGCTGCCGAAGAGTGTGTATTTCATTCAGCTATTGATATTGATGAGATGCGGAATGTGGATAAATTTGATGTGGATAAACTATTATCACTTGCGGAAAGTAGAATGAGGGCTGTTGAAGGTGGACCAGCCGGTGTAATTACATATTTCGATTTTCCTGCACAGGATATGGTTCCAATTCTGGCATCAAGAATGGGTTTACCGGGCCCAAGTTTTGAAAGTGTCCTTAAATGTGAACACAAATACTGGAGCCGGTTAGAGCAACAGAAGGTAATCTCAAAACATATACCCACATTCAGTGCCTTTGATCCTTTTGCTGAAGATATATTTGATTCTATAAATATGCCATTTCCTTTCTGGATAAAGCCTTTCAGGTCATTCCGTTCATTTCTTGCTTTCGAAATAGAAAACCGCGGACAATTCGAAGGAATAATAGAAGAAATACGTGAAGGTATTGATTTCATTCACAAACCGTTTATGCAACTTTTACAGAACCAGAATCTTCCTGCAGATATAACTCAAATGAAAGAGAGCTGTATAGCAGAAACACCTCTTTACGGAAGGCAATGTACCCTGGAAGGCTATGTGTACAATGGAAAGGTAAAGGTGTATGGTGTTGTGGATTCTGTCAGGGACCAACATTTTTCTTCATTCTCACGTTATGAATATCCTTCATCATTACCAAAATGGGTCCAGAAAAAAATGATGAAAGTTTGCAAACGTTTCATAAGATCGATTGGACTTGATAATTCGGCTTTCAATGTCGAATTTTTTTATGACCCATTCCATAAACAGGTATATCTACTGGAAATAAACACAAGGATATCCCAGTCTCATGCTGACCTTTTTGAAAAGGTCCATGGTGTTTCACATCATCAAATCATGCTACAACTTGCCCTTGGTGAAAAACCAAAATCTCTGGGCAATAATGGGAAATTCCGGTATGCAGCAAAATTCATGCTCAGGACATTTGATTCCGGTAAAGTAGTTGCAGTTCCGTCAGATGAAGAAATTGCGTTGGTTATGAATGAAATGCCGGACACAATAGTTAAAGTGCTGGTTAACGAGGGACAGCAATTAGCAAAAATGGAGTTGCAGGACAGTTATAGCTATGAACTTGCAGATATTTTTATAGGAGCAAACAAACGGTCCGAACTTGTGGATAAATATGACAGGGTTATTGAGATGATAACTTTCAGTATAAAAAAGGATTTCTAATAGTTTTTAAAATAAATACTTATTAGTAAACCAGGGAGAAGGGATTGATAAACGTCAGTACTACTGGTGTGGAAAAAATCCTGGGAAACAGGGCAGTGTATTCTGTTTAAGCTTCTAATTCAGCCATAACAAATAACTTTTTAAGCATCAGGATAGATGTAAATACTTAAAGCATCATCTAGCTGAAATAGTTTTTATGAATAATAAGCGGAGGATTACATGTTAGAAGTAAAAGACCTTACTGTTGAGGTTGGTGGAAAAGAGCTGCTAAAAGATGTCAACTTCAAAGTAGAAAAGGGTTACACAAATATTATTCTGGGGCCAAACGGTGCAGGAAAATCTGCTCTTTTGATGACATTGATGGGATTTAGTGGTTACAAGATAGTAAGTGGGCAGATATTATTCAAAGGTGAGGACATTACTCATATGTCTATTGATGAAAGGGCAACAAAAGGAATCGGGATTATGACCCAGCGCCCTCCGAACATGACCGGAGTCAAACTGAAAAACCTCTTAAAACTAATAGCAGGGGATAAGGAAATGGAACATATGGCAGAATCCCTTGATATGATGCGATTCATGGAAAGAGATATTAATGTGGGATTTTCAGGTGGAGAAATCAAAAGATCCGAATTATTACAACTTGCTGCCCAGAGACCATGTATCTATTTGTTTGATGAGCCAGAATCCGGTGTGGACCTTATGAGCATTGACATTATTGGAAGCACAATAAATAATCTGGTTCATGGTGATTCAACCTGCCCTGGTGACCGTAAAGGCCATGGCAAGTCAGCTTTAATCATTACACATACAGGTCAGATCCTGGATTACATAGAAGCAGATCGTGCTTATGTCCTCTGCAACGGAACAATAATGTGCGAAGGTAATCCAAGGGAAATGCTTCAGGAGATCAAAGAAAACGGTTATGAGGAGTGTATTACATGCAAACTGAAGAAAGCCTGAAAAAAAGGGCAGAAGCAGCACTACAAAAGGAAGCTGCATACGGAGAGAAATTTGATCTGGATGAGTATTCGATTGCTCCAAAGGAAACTAAATATACTGATAACCTGAAGGAACTCGATGAAAAATCCCAGAGAACTCTTCTCAATGTAGGAGTTATTCCCAGCGGGGAAGGCAGAGGTGGCAGTCTTGTAATGGTTGATAATGCCATATCTCATTCTTCAGTTTCCGATAAAGAAATTGAATTGATGCCTCTTCACTTTGCAATGCAAAAACATGATTGGCTTAAAGATTATTCCTGGAATCTGGTGCCTGTGGATGCAGATAAATACACTGCGACCAGTTATCTGGAAAACGCCAATGGTTATTTTATAAGAGCTCCTAAGGGAGTGAAAACAAAATTACCCATCCAAACCTGTCTGCTAATGGGTTCAAAAGATGTCTCTCAGACAGTTCACAATATTGTAATAGTAGAAGAAAATGCCAGATTGGATGTGATTACCGGCTGCTCCACAAGCAGCGATGTGGACAAAGCTATGCATCTGGGCATTTCGGAAATGTATGTTAAGAAGGGTGGCACACTAAACTTCACCATGATCCATAATTGGGCAGAACAAATTGGTGTACGTCCCAGAACAGTAATTCATCTGGAAGAAGATGCCACCTTCATCAACAATTATATTACGCTCAAAGCGGTAAAATCTATTCAGAGCTATCCGACAGCCCGCCTTACCGGCAAGGGAGCCTTTGCCAGGTTCAATACCATTGCGGTGGCACATCCCGGTTCTGAATTGGATCTTGGTAGTCGTGTTATATTTGATGCACCCAACACAAAAGCAGAGCTTGTCTCCAGGACGATCACAACCGGCGGGACTGTTATTGCAAGAGGAGAAATGGTAGGAAATGAAGTCCATTCAAAGGGTCATCTGGAATGCCACGGACTTGTCCTGAGCAAAAAAGGAACACAGAGAGCAATCCCCATCCTTGAAGCAAACGTGGATGATATTGAACTGACACACGAAGCGGCGGTTGGCAGGATTGCAAGGGATCAGGTAGAATATCTAATGGCACGTGGTCTTTCCGAAGAAGAGGCTGTAGGAATGATAGTGCGTGGTTTCCTTGATGTAGGTATCTCCGGAATCCCGGATGAACTCCAGAAAGATATTGATGAAACTATCGCACAAATTGGCAAAAGTGCAATGTGATGCAATCGGCATCACATATTCTCTATTTTCAGATCAGTCACTTACCTTTTTTGCAGCTTCATCCAGTTCCTTTAGTTTTGTAGGGATAGGATTGTCCCTCAGAAGTTTTGCCATATAAGCAAGATTGTTTACCATATACCTGACAGTCCTGTTTGTGTAAAGATGCCTGTCTCCTCCTGCATCAATATAACTTGGACCCGGACCTGCATCACCCACCCAGTAACAATCAGCATTTGGCGGAATTGTACAGCCAAGATGGGTCAGATTGAAAAGCGTATTTGCAGAAACATTGTGTGCACCATCCTCATTGCCCGTCACAATAACTCCGGCTACCTTGCCATAAAGCGGATATTGCCCTGTTTCGGGGTCAGCATCTGCATAAGATCCATCCAATCTTTCAAGTGTCATCTGTGCCACTGCAGACCTTACTCCAAACCATATGGGAGACCCTATTACGAGTATATCACAGGCTTTTATTTTTTCAAGAATCTGTGGCCACTCATCATCTCCTCCTTCATCAGAGGATACACCAAAAGCTATATTGTGGTCTACAATGCGTATTACCTCACTATCCACACCAAAATCCTGAAACAGTTCAACTGCTTTATCAATAAGGGCTTTTGTATTCGATACTTCAGGTGATTTTTTCAGTGTACAGTTTAAAAAGAGAGCTTTCAATGACATAATAAATACGTTGGTCAGTTGTAACATATAACCTTTTCCTAAAATGAAATGAGTGTCAATGATAACAAATTCTAATAATTCTGTCAGTAACTCTGCCCTTGATGCAATCCTGCTACATGCATTATTACCGATAATAAAAAATACCTACATTGGACTTTCCAATATAGATCCGGCACTTGTGGATTATGCAAGGGGAGTAGGTATGAGCAAATGGCAGATACACCGCTATATACGCCTTCCAAATGCCTATCCTGCCATTTTTGCAGGTATCAAGTTTGCTGCCATACTGGTCAACAGTGTTGCAATATTGACAGCTTATATAGGAAGTGGCGGGCTTGGAGAGCTGATATTTGAAGGGCCTATCAGTTCCAACAATGAGAAAATATTTGCAGGACAATTCCGGCAATTTTGATTGCCCTCATAATAGATGGGGGATTCACAGCCCTTGAAAAACGCCTGATGCCCTTTAAGTACAAAAATACAGATTAAATTTCAAGCATCCTGTCAAGGGCTTTTTTTGCCTTTTCCCTTATACTTTCTTCTACAGTCACTTCATATTGCATTTTTTCCATTGAATCCAGCAAAATGGATGGTGTAACCATTTTCATGTTTGCACATGAGGCAAAGGGAGATGCAAAATAGAACGTTTTATCAGGATGCTGCTCCTTGAGCCTGCAAAGAATACCATTTTCCGTCCCGATAATAAATTCGTTTACACCTGGTTTGCCCGCCCTTTCAATAATTCCCGACGTACTGAGTACGGCATCTGCCATCTCAACAACTTCAGGTCTGCATTCCGGATGAGCCAAGAATTCAGCATCCGGATGCTCCTGTTTTGCCATTATGATTTCTTCCGGCATTATCTGGTGATGAACCGGACAATAACCTTCCCAGAAGATTATTTGTTTTTCTGTATGAAGGGAGACATAATGTGCCAGGTTCTTATCCGGCACAAAAATTACTTTATCTTCTTCAAGGGAATTTACCACATTGACAGCATTTGAGGAAGTACAACATATATCGCTTTCTGCCTTTACAGCTGCTGAGGAATTTACATAACATACAACTGCAGCATCAGGGTTTTTTGCTTTAGCTTTTCTGAGTGATGGCACATCAACCATTGCTGCCATAGGACAATGGGCATCCTTTGCAGGCAGTAGTACCTGCTTACCCGGGGAAAGAATGGCTGCACTCTCCGCCATGAAATCCACCCCGCAAAAGACAATGACATCACAGTCATGTTCCACTGCCTGACGGCTCAGTCCAAGTGAATCACCCGTATAATCTGCCAGTTGCTGTATTTCACATCGCTGGTAATTATGAGCCAGAATAACAGCATTCATTTTTGTCTTCAGTTCTTCGATTTTAGCAATTATTTGATCCATATAAATCATCTTGATTTCTAATTCACGGCGTTAACTATATTTGAGAGGCAAATATATTAAATTGTTGGACAATAACCTAAACCGGTGATATTTTATGGAAAAGATAGACATTAAAGTAAAAGGAATGGCATGTGGCCATTGCAAGATGGCAGTTGAGAAGGCATTACAAAATATTACCTCTGTATCCAAAGCTGAAGTAGACCTCGAGAAAGGTGAAGTCCATGTGGAATATGAACCTGACATAAATATAGAAAGCCTGAAAAAAGCTGTCAGGGATGCAGGTTACGAGGCATAATATAACCATGACCGAGATTCTTTTACATGTAAGCGGTATGAGTTGCGGACACTGCACAAAAAGTGTTCACGATGCACTTGAAAGCCTTGAAGGAGTGAAATCTGTAGAGGTAGACCTTGACAGTGGTATTGCCACGGTGAATTATGATCCTTCATCCACCAGTGTTGAAACCATGAAGGAGACTATCAGCCAGGCAGGGTATTCTGTTGAAGGCCAGGAAGAGAATGCATGTGAAGAAACCTGTCCTGTAAACATTGAAGAAATATCAAGCCGGGGTACTGAAAGGACCCTGATATTGAATATTTCTGGTATGTCCTGCACTGCCTGTGCAAAGCGTATTGAAACAGGCCTTGCAAAAGTAGATGGAGTGGAGGAAGTCTCTGTCAACTTTGCATTGGAAAAAGCCTCTATAACATATGATGCTAATAAGTTGGATTTAAATGATATACGTGACCGGATCGAGTCCCTTGGTTACGGAATTCGCAGTGACCGTCTGACTCTGGATATTACCGGGATGAGCTGCACCTCCTGTGTATCCAATGTAGAAATGGCGCTCAAAAATCAACCCGGGGTATTTGAAGCAAATGTAAACCTATCCCTGGAAAAAGTGGATGTCATTTTCGATCGTTCCATAATCAATCAGGAAGGTCTTATCAAAGCCATAGAAAAAGCGGGTTACGGTGCTTCAATACCGGAAGATACACAAAATAATTTGAAAGACAAACAAGAACAGGAAAGACTTGAGCAACAAAAAAACGTTTTGATAGCCTTTGCTTTGACATTGCCTCTTACCCTCGGTGCCATGCAGGGACTGTTGAGGATTGACCCTTATGTGCCTGATATTCTCGCCAACAATATTGTTCAATTCGTCCTGGCAACCCTCACTTTAATTTTCCCCGGCAGACAGTTTTTCACCGGAGCCTTTAGGGGATTACAGCACGGGTCTGCCGACATGAACTTACTGGTGGCCTCGGGTACCGGAGCCGCTTATATTGCAAGTACTGCAGCAGCCTTCCTGAACCTGGGTGCGGGATATGAACACACATACTTCGATTCGGCTGCCATGCTTATTACATTCATCCTTTTTGGACGTTATTTAGAAGCCAAAAGCAGGGGTAAGACATCAGAAGCGATACGTAAACTTATGGGGCTGCAGGCAAAAACTGCCCGGGTAATAGAGGATGGTGAAGAAAAAGACATTCCTGTCGAAGAAGTAAAACCGGGTGACACCGTAGTGATAAAACCGGGAGAAAAAATACCGGTTGACGGTGAAGTCATAGAAGGTAATTCTGCTGTTGATGAATCAATGATCACAGGCGAAAGCATCCCTGTTGAAAAAAACACAGGAGATACAGTGATCGGTGCAACGATCAATAAGACGGGATCATTCAGGTTCAAAGCTACAAAGGTTGGTGCTGATACTGCCCTGTCACAGATCATAAAACTGGTAGAAAGGGCCCAGACATCAAAGGCACCCATTCAGCGCCTTGCTGACATTGTAGCAGGATATTTTATTGTCATTGTGATGTCCATTGCACTGTTAGCATTTTTCTTCTGGTTCTTCACAGGCTACGCAGCATTTAATGTTGCTGAACTCACAGGTGTTGCCAGCCCGTTTCTCTTCGCACTGCTGATTGCCATCACGGTACTTGTAATCTCGTGTCCCTGCGCCTTGGGCCTTGCCACACCTGTTGCCATAATTGTAGGTACCGGGATGGGTGCTGAAAATGGAATCCTCATCCGTGACGGGGAAAGTCTGGAAACTACTCCCAAAGTAGATACAATTGTGTTTGATAAAACCGGTACTCTGACAATTGGTAAACCCTTCCTTACAGATGTTGCAACAACAGGCAATTATGAAGAAAACTATCTGCTCCAGGCAGCAGCTTCAGTTGAAAAACTTTCCGAGCATCCGCTTGCTGAAGCGATAGTGGAGGGAGCAAAATCCAGAAAACTCCAGCTAAAAAATATATCCGGTTTTGAATCATTATCCGGCAAAGGAGTTGCAGGAGAATGGGATGATCACTCTGTGATTATCGGCACCAAACGTCTCATGGAAGAAAAAGCAATTGATCCAGGTGAAGTAGTCAAATATTCGGATAATTTTGAAGATGAAGGAAAAACAGCAATACTGATCGCCATTGATGGTACAATTGCCGGTGTCCTGGCTGTTGCCGATGTATTGAAAGAGGAGGCACCATCAGTAATATCCCGACTGCAGAAATATGGACTTGAAGTTGCCATGATAACAGGTGATAACAGCAAAACTGCACATTCAATTGCAAGGCAGGCAGGAATTGATACGGTCTTTGCAGAAGTATTGCCCGGTGAAAAGGCAGCAGAAGTTGAAAAACTGCAAAGCCAGGGCAAAAGAGTAGCAATGGTTGGGGATGGCATCAATGATGCACCGGCCCTTTCACAGGCTGATGTTGGAATTGCCATGGGTGCAGGAGTGGATGTCGCCATTGAGTCTGCGGATATTGTTCTTATCAAAAATGACGTGAAGGATATTTTAAAGGCCCTGAATTTAAGTAAACTGACAATGAAAAAGATCAAACAAAACCTTTTCTGGGCATTTGGTTACAATACACTTGGTATACCAATAGCTGCAGGTGTGCTATTCCCGGTATTTGGACAAACACTAATAACACCGGCGATGGCGGCAGCATTCATGGCCCTGAGTTCGGTCTCTGTGATGACAAATTCCCTGTTAATGAAAAGGAAAAGGGTCGAGTAATTATGGATAAGAAAAAACAGAATAAAAACAGAATCCTGGCTCTTGCAAGTTCCATGATTACAACAGCACTTTTTGCAGGAGTTGCCATCTCAATCAATAATGGAAATCCGGACAAATTTGCAGATGTTGATATTGTTGCAGGGTCGATTTTTGTATTTCTATTAAGTTTTATTATTTTCCTGCTCATATGGCCGATGCTGGTTGATAGATGATTCATATTTATTTTTTAGTTTGTTGTATTTTGATATGAAATACAATATTTTTACTGTTCCTTGTTAGCATGATTCACGTTTTCATAATTCACAAATATATTTAAAATATTGTTGTTAAAATGATTAAAACTTAAATCATGAATAAATATGACAGTTTAAATGGTAGGCTCAAAATGCAGGAAAAAATAAAAGAAATTCCATCACGTGTCAAAGAATTGCGTGGGTTATCCGGTATAAGTGCAGAGGAAATAGCCTCCTCCCTTGATATCGCATTAGAAGAATATAAAAAATACGAATCAGGGGAACTTGACATCCCTGCCAGTATCCTCTTTGAGATTGCACAATTGCTCGAAGTTGATATGACGGTGCTGCTTACCGGTGAAGATCCGAGGATGCATATTTTCACCATTACCCGTAAGGATGAAGGAGTAAGTGTAGAAAGAAGAAAACAGTACCAGTACGAAGGACTGGCTCCGAATTTCATTCACAAAAAGGCAGAACCATTCGTAGTTACCGTTGAACCCCAATCCAACCAGGATTCCACTCCCAATTCCCATCCCGGACAGGAATTTGATTATGTACTTGAAGGGTCCCTGAAAGTTATCATCCATAATAATGAAATAATTATCAACGAAGGTGACTCAATATACTTCGATTCAAATTACAACCATTCAATGCAGGCAGTCGGAGACAAAGCTGCAAAATTCCTTGCAATAATCTTCTAAATTCCAAAATAAACAAAACGGGTGCAAGAATGACCTCACTTATAAATAATTTCCTGGCAAAAACAGATTTTGAATCATACGATGACTTTTACACTAATTTCAAGATCAACATCCCTGAAAATTTTAATTTCGTATATGATGTTGTTGACCTGTACGCCAAGGAACAGCCTGAAAAAAAGGCTCTTGTCTGGTGTAACGATGACGGCGAAGAAAATATATTCACTTTTGCTGATCTGAAATATTACAGTGAAAAAGCTGCCAACCTTTTCAGTGAATATGGAATAAAAAAGGGTGATGTGGTAAAACTTACCTTAAAGGGAAGATATGAATTCTGGATATGTATATTAGGATTGCACAGAATTGGTGCCATCGCTCTTCCCGGCACCCACATGTTAACAACCAGGGATCTCAAGTACCGCATTGAAAGAGCAGACATACAAATGGTCGTCAGTGATGCTGATGAGGGGCTTTTGGATTACATAGATGAGGCACACAAGGATTTCAAAAATGTGCTTAAGCACAAATTTGTAATTAACCACAATCGTCCCGGCTGGATTAACTTTACAGAAGAACTGGAAAAATCACCCGCCAAATTTGTACGTCCAAAAGGGGGGCAAGCAACACAGAACAAAGACATATCCCTGATGTATTTCTCATCCGGCACAACTGGTTTCCCAAAAATGGTACAACATGATTTTACATATCCCCTTGCTCATATACTCACAGCCGGCTACTGGCAGAATGTAATGGACAATGGTCTGCATCTTACAGTAGCAGATTCCGGCTGGGCTAAATGTGCCTGGGGCAAAATCTACGGTCAATGGATTTGCGGCTCAGCTGTCTTTGCTTATGATTATGAACGATTCGATGCCAAAAATATGCTGGAAAAAGCCAGCCATTATGGTGTTACAACATTCTGTGCACCGCCTACAGTATATCGCTTCCTGATAAAGGAAGACATGAGCCAGTATGATTTTAGCAGTCTCAATTACTGTGTGGTTGCAGGAGAGCCGCTGAATCCCGAGGTGTATGAAAAATTCCTGGAATATACCGATCTCAAACTAATGGAAGGATTCGGGCAGACAGAAACTGTTGTAGCCATTGCAACTTATCCATGGCTGGAACCAAAACCCGGCTCTATGGGAAAGCCCTCACCCATCTATAATATCCATTTGATGCGTCCTGACGGAAAACTTGCAGATGTCGGAGAAGAAGGAGAAATTGTAATCGATACATCACAAAACAGGCCCACAGGTTTGTTTGCAGGTTATCGTGCAGATCCTGAAAAGACAGAGGCCGCATGGCGTGACGGTTATTACCATACCGGTGACATGGCATGGAAAGATGAAGATGGATATATGTGGTTTGTAGGACGAGCCGATGATATCATCAAGAGTTCCGGTTACAAAATAGGACCGTTTGAAGTTGAAAGTGCACTTATGCAGCATCCTGCAGTCCTTGAATGTGCAATCACTGCATCCCCTCATCCTGTACGTGGGCAGGTTGTAAAAGCCACCATTGTACTTACTAAAGACTATGAAGCAAGTGAGCAACTCAAGAAAGAGTTGCAGGATCATGTAAAGAAAGTTACCGCACCCTACAAGTATCCGAGAATCGTGGAATTTGTACCTGAACTTCCCAAGACCATAAGTGGCAAGATTCGCAGGGTAGAAATCAGACAACACGACGACGAAAAGGGAGACAACTAATTTATATTTCCTTTTCCTTTCTATTTTTCAGATAATAAAAAGGCACCATGAGTTGTTTTTATGAAGGAAGAAAAAAAAGAACCATATCCCTTAATCAATATTATTGAATGCAAAGGCTGTACAAGGTGCATTACTGCTTGTCCAAAAAACGTGCTGGAAATGAGTGATGAACTCAACAGAAGAGGTTACCATTATGCCCAGTATAAAGGTAAAGGGTGTACCGGCTGTGCTAATTGTTATTACACATGTCCGGAACCTCTTGCAATAGAAATACATATCCCTGTTAAAAAGAGGTGTTAAGATATGGCCACACAACTTACAAAAGGTAATGATGCAGTGATAATAGGGGCACTATACGGAGGATGTGACTGCTACTTTGGTTACCCAATAACCCCTGCAAGCGAAATTCTTCATGAAGCATCACGGACCTTCCCCCAGCTCGGCCGGAAATTCGTGCAGGCAGAATCAGAGGAAGCCGCAATAAACATGGTATTCGGAGCAGCCTCCGCAGGACACAGGGTTATGACGGCATCCTCAGGGCCGGGAATCAGCCTTAAACAGGAAGGTGTATCCTATCTTGCAGGTGCACAGCTTCCCTGTGTAATTGTTGATATCATGAGAGCCGGCCCCGGCCTGGGAAATATCGGCCCGGAACAGGGCGATTATAATCAGGTAGTAAAAGGTGGCGGACATGGGAATTATCGCAACATCGTGGTTGCACCCAATTCAGTCCAGGAAATGTGTGATTTGACAATCAAGGCTTTTGAGCTGTCTACAAAATACAGAAATCCTGTAGTAGTATTGGCCGATGGTGTACTCGGGCAGATGGTCGAACCACTGAAATTCCCTGAAAAAGCAGTCAAACCGGAAATTGATACTTCCTGGGCTGTTTGTGGTAATAAGAAAACCTACCACAACCTTGTAACTTCCATTTTCCTTGACTTTGGTGAACTGGAAGACTTTAACTATAAACTCCAGGAAAAGTACGAAACAATAAAGGAAAAGGAAGTTGATGTCGATGAATACATGATGGATGATGCCGAGATCGTCCTTGTATCATATGGAATTAGCAGCCGGATCTGTCGTTCTGCTGTTGAACTTGCCCGCAAGGAAGGCATCAAGGCAGGACTTTTCAGACCAATTACACTTTTCCCGTTCCCTGAAAAAGAACTGTCTGAACTTGCCGGAAAGGATGTCAGTTTCATTTCAGTGGAAATGAGTAACGGCCAACTTCTGGATGACATAAAACTGGCAACTGGCTGCAGGAAACCTGTGGAATTGGTAAACCGCATGGGTGGCAATCTTATTACAATGGATCAGGTACTGGGTAAATTAAGGGAAGTCGCAGGCAAGGAGGAATAAAAATGGAAGAAAAAGTTATCAAGAAGCCGGATTCCCTCTACGATGAATTCACACGCAAGGGTGGAGCCGCTCCGACGGCCACTCATTATTGCCCGGGTTGTGGGCATGGCATACTCCATAAACTTATTGCTGAAGCCATGGACGATCTTGAGATACAGGACCGTTCAGTTATGATCAGCCCTGTGGGATGTGCTGTTTTTGCCTATTATTATTTCAATTGTGGCAATCTCCAGGTAGCCCACGGAAGGGCACCTGCAGTAGGAACAGGCCTATCGAGATCAGAAGGAGATGCAGTTGTCATTGCATACCAGGGTGACGGTGATCTGGCATCCATCGGCATGAATGAAACAATCCAGGCTGCCAACCGCGGAGAAAAGATGGCGGTCTTCTTCGTTAACAATACCGTTTTCGGGATGACCGGAGGCCAGATGGCACCTACCACACTCATCGGTGAAAAAACAGTGACATGTCCCACAGGCAGGGATCCCAGGTTTGCAGGATACCCATTGCATATGTGTGAACTTCTCAATAACCTGGATGGGCCTGTCTTTATTGAGAGGGTATCGGTGTCAGACATCTCCCATATACGCAAGGCAAGAAAGGCGGTCAAAAGGGCTCTTGAGATCCAGAAGGAAGGCAGAGGTTATGCATTTGTGGAAGTACTTGCTGCCTGTCCGACAAACCTGAAACAGAATGCCGAGCAGAGTACTAAATTCATTAATGAGGAAATGGAGAAGGAATTCCCGCTGGGTAACCTCAGGGACCTGGCTGAAGAGAGAGAACCACTTCCCTGCCCGGAAAGTAACTTTTCAAAGGAAAATATCGATCATATTTACAAGATCGACGATTCCGCATCCCCTGACGCTGTGGAGGATCCTGAATTTACACGTATACTTGCCAAGATTGCAGGGTTTGGAGGCCAGGGAGTACTCAGTATGGGCCTGATACTGGCCCGTGCAGGATGTCGTGCCAAAAGATTCACTTCCTGGTATCCTTCCTATGGCCCGGAGCAGAGGGGAGGTACTTCAAATTGTTCTGTGGTCATTTCAGGAGAGGAAATCGGCTCCCCTGTAGTGTATGAATCGGATATCCTGGTGGCCATGAACCTGCCGTCACTGGAAAAATTTGCCTCTGATGTCAAACAGGGCGGAATTATCCTTTATGATGCCACTGTCGGTGACTTCGAGGCACCTGAAGGTGTAAGGGCAATCAAGGTACCTGCCACCCAAATTGCAAAGGAAGGAGGCTCTGAAAGGGCTGCCAATACTGCAATAATAGGTGTATTGATGCAGCTTGGGGTAACAGGTCTTGATGTTGAGGACTATATGGAAGCCATTGAGGAGACTTTTGCAGCAAAGCAAAAACTCATACCTCTCAACCAGCAAATATTGAAAGAAGGAGCAAAATGGGCTTCTGAGAACCTCTGATATCACACATGGAAATTAGATCAGCCCTTTCACGACCCATTGATATGGATTATCCGGACAACCGGATAATCATTTATCTTTCTACTGTGATATTTATTGCATCTATCTCATATCAGATTCTTTCAGGAGAACGTCTGAATGAAGCGATTATATGGGCTGGTAGGTCCGCTCTTTCTATCTTTTTTGCCTGGGCAATTACAAAAGAGATTGATCCTGATAACCCACATGCAGCATTAATTGCTGCTGGCCTGTGCGTTTGTTGCCTGCTATTTCTAGAGAGTCCATTTATATTACCCCTTGTATTGCTCTTATTCCTTTTTAGAATTACAAACCGGATCTCTGGAATAATACCTACGCTGTTTGACAGTATACTGATCCTTCTTACAGGCACATACCTAATATATACAGGAAACTGGATACAAGGGTTGTTGATGAGTTTTGCTTTTTTTATGGATACCAGACTAAATGAACCCATAAAAAGACATTTCATTTTTGCTTTTATTTGCCTTATTATCAGCCTTTTTGTACTTTACAGAAGTAATATCGAAATCCTTTTTCCATCACAATACCAGATTTTTATTTTACTGCTATTAATTGTGTTTTCCATTGTAAAGATTATAAACACTGGAATTCCCCGGACTTTATCTGATGTAAAATCAAAACCATTGTCAAAAGAAAGAATAATTGCCACCCGTATGATTGCGCTTTTAGCTGGCTTGCTGACATTATTTGGAGGGCTAAATTCATTTATTTCAATTTTTCCCCTATGGACAGCAATTGGTGGATCAACTGTATATTATATAATACAAAAAATAAAATGAGGAGCAATTGGTTTCAATTATCCAATCAAAATAATCAGAAATATTCTCACATCCCTTCTGGTATTTTTGACAATTGGGATCACGATAACTGAATTTTTTGCAGATACGGTTTATTTTTCTCTTCTTCTGGGAATACCTGCAGGTTTGGTTGCAGCAATCATAGTTCTGGTTTACCTTCAAATAAAGCATACGTAAGGAGAATGGAATTGGTCAAAATACGCTGGACAGAAGGCCTTGATGGTTTTGATGAAGTTTATCAGGTACGCAAAGAGGTATTCATCGGCGAGCAGGACATCCCTGAAGAACTTGAAATTGATCCAATCGCCACACACATAACGATTTTTGATAAAAATAAACCAATTGCAATCGGCAGGTTGTTTAAAAAAAATGATATGTTTTACATAGGCAGGGTATGTGTGATTTCCAATTCCAGAGACCGGGGATTTGGGAGATTGGTAATGAAAGAATTGATCAAGAAAGGAAAACATGAAGGTGCAATTGAGATGCACTTAAGTTCCCGGATTCGGGCGATGGGGTTTTACAAAAAATTTGGCTTCTGCGAATATGAGGGAATACATTATGATGCAGGAATTGCTCATATTGGATGCGCATTTGTATGGTAGAATAGCAATCAAAATAACAAACAAATAAATAATATTGAAAATATAGAACGTGTCGCATGCATTTTCGATTATTGCTTTTAGTAAGTATCATCATTTTATTGATTCCATTGGGTAGTGCAGATCAAAATCCAGAGCAAATGCAGAATCATAGTGACTGGATATTGCTCAAGAATTCCCATATAAATACAGATGAAGCAGGTTCTACTTTCCATACCCAATCAGTCGCTCCTTTCGAAAAAGGATATTTTATAGTGCAATTTAAGGGAATAATCCAACCAAAATGGCAAGAGGAAATCCAAAACATCAGTCGCATTTATGGTTATATCCCTGAAAATGCTTATGTTCTCTATCTTAATGATACAAAAGCCAGTCACATAAAGGCACTTCCCTATTTCAAATGGATGGGTGAAATAAAGCCTGGATATAAAATTGAACCCGGAATAAGGAAAATAAAGGGAAATATCACACTCAATATCAAATTTTACAGAAATGATAAGGCCCTGTATACAACGAAAAATATCAAAAAAATGGGAGGAATTGTGCAATCCGGCAATTCCAGATTATTGCAAGTACATATTAATTCCTCACTTATTGATTCTATTGCTGCTTTAGAAAATGTTGAGTGGATAGAAAAGCATCATCCTCCTGTCATCTTAAACAATAATGCCTCCAAAATAATGAATGTAACAACCATTCACCAAAACTATAGCCTTACCGGATCAGGACAGATAATAGGAATCTCAGACACTGGATTGGACACCGGTATTAACGATGAATCAATGCACGATGATATAGAGGGACGTATCATCAATATCTCCTCGTGGGGAGATGAAGATGCCTCGGATACCCATGGTCATGGTACCCATGTTGCAGGTTCTGCACTGGGCAACGGTTTCCTTTCTGGAGGAAAATATAGCGGTACAGCCCCTGCAGCAAAGTTGGTTTTCCAGGCAATCGGAGATGAAAACGGCAATCTCACTGGCCTCAGTACCTCAGAAGACTTATTTGAACTACTCAGTTTTGCCTATACCAAAGATGCAAGAATTCACAGTAACAGCTGGGGAAGTGAAGAAAATTCCTATACTTCCTATTCACAGGTTGCAGATGAATTCATGTGGAACCATTCGGACATGTTGGTATTGTTTGCCGCTGGCAATGATGGTGAAAATGGAAATTACACTGTGGGTTCGCCGGCCACCGCCAAGAATATCCTCGCAATAGGTGCCACGGAAAATCTGAGACCTGAAAAAGGAGACTTGGGGGATGATCCAGATGAGATTGCTTCTTTCAGTAGCCGGGGACCTACCGCTGATGGAAGGATCAAGCCCGACCTTGTGGCTGCGGGTACCTGGATAATCTCCACCCGTTCCAGCAAAACTAATAATGATTCTATTTTCTGGGAACCACTCAATGACAGTTATGCCTACATGGGTGGTACCAGCATGGCAACACCGCTTGCTGCCGGTACGGTTGCTCTTGTAAGGCAGTATTATATGGAGAACCTATCCATAAACCCAACCGCTGCATTGCTCAAAGCAACCCTTATCAATGGCGCTGATGATCTTGGTTACAATCGAACAACACAGGGATGGGGACGGATCAATCTCACTGCGTCTCTTTTTCCACCAGCACCTGCTGAGGTGACATATTATGATAATATATCCCTTAATACCGGTGAAACATGGCAGACAGAAAAATATGTTAAATCAAACCAGACACCTTTTAAGGCAACTCTTGTGTGGACAGATCATCCAGGAGCCATTGGTGCGGATCAGGCACTTGTGAATGATCTGGATTTGACGATTATGAATTCCAATGGTACTGTCCTGTATGGAAATGGTGGGGAAGGGGCAGATCGAATCAACAATGTTGAACAAGTTCTGATAGAATCTCCTGAAAAAGGAACCTATAGAGTATGTGTCAATGGGACAAGTGTCAATCAAGGCCCTCAGGCATTTTCACTAGTGTTTTCCGCAATTATTGATAGTACAGCTCCCACAAGCGTCAGTAACCTTAATGAGACCGCCGATGGCGTTACATGGATCAACTGGACCTGGACAAATCCGGATGATACTGATTTCAATCACACAATGATATATCTTGATGGTGAATTAAAAGAAAATGTATCCAATGAATTTTACAATGCTACTGGCCTGTATCCAAATACCACCTATGAAATCGCCACACAAACGGTTGATGTGAATGGTAACATCAACACAACCTGGCAAAATGATACTGCTACTACAAAAGAAGATACCCTGCTTCCCGTGGTTTACTCCGCATCCCTGAACAATTATACACCGGCTATCGATGAAACGGTCACCTTGAATGTCAACGCCACTGATGCAGAAAGTGGTATAGGAAATGTCACCGCTTTTACGGATGGAACGGCACCGTCAATTCCCCTGGATTACAACACCACCTCCGGAAATTATACTGCTACCTTCAATGCTGAATATGGCCAGCACAGTGTAAATATTTCTGTGACAGATAATGCCTCCAACACTCACTGGGATAACAGTACTTCTTATGAAGGGAAAGATGTCACCACCCCTATTATCGCTTCGGTAATTCTTGATAATTACATCCTTGATATTGGGGAAGATATTGCTTTGAAAGTCAATGTCAGCGACAACATCGGTATTATGAATGTCACCGCTTACAACGGTTCGATGTCTTCTCCTGTAGAACTTACATCGAATGACAATGGCAACTATACCGGTATACTAATCTCAAAAACAGGCCTCAATACAGTAAATGTCTCAGCTACCGATAACTCCGGTAACACTGGCTGGTATAATGATACTTTTTACATTGCAGGAGATGATGAAAAACCCGTTATCAATAATATAAGCATTGACGCTCCGACTCCTTTTGTTGATGATCCGGTAATAATAAAGGTCAACACAAGTGATAACATCGGTATTATGAATGTCACCGCTTACAACGGTTCAATGTCTTCTCCTATAGAACTGACTCTGGATACAGGCGACAACTATACCGGTACACTAATCGCAAATTCTGGTACCAATACCGTAAATATTTCGGCTACTGATGCTTCTGGAAATACAGCCTGGAATAATTCTACCATCTATGACGCTCAGGACAAACCAAGTGATTCCAATGACGAAAAAGGAAGTAGTGGAGGAGGCGGAGGTTCTGCAACAGGTGAAGACTATTCAAACATAAAATACAAGGATTTTTCCATTAGATCAGTCAAAGCCGAAATACCCACCATATATAATTTCGAAGAAAAAGGAAATCTTGTTGGCAATATTGACCTTATATCATCTAGAAATAGCGGGCAGGTCAAATTAATCATCGAAATTCTGAAAAACACTTCAACACTAGCAAATAAGGCACCAATTGATACAGTATACATGAATTTCAATATTTGGGTAGGCAGTAGTGGATTTGAAAATCACATCAGGAATTCTTCAGTAACTTTCAAGGTGGAAAAGGAATGGATTACGCAAGAGAATATCGACATAGAGAACATTCATCTGGAAGTCTTTGAAGACGGTCAATGGATTGCACTGCCAACAGAATATATCGATCAGGCTGGCAATTATGTACATTTCAAAACTGCTACCGATAAATACCTCAATTCACCATTTGTAATTGCAGGAAGCAAAAAGATATTAAAATCCAATACCAAAAATGAGAATGTGATTGCTGAAACTAATAACTTGAATACACAAAAAACAGACACAAATGAAAGTGTCAATAATGTATCAGGAAAAGCAGAGAAAAATGCATTGGGTCCAGAAAAAATAATGGACAAAATGCTTCCTGCATGGATTTTGATAATAGCTTTTATTGTAAGAAGAAAAATTGAATAAAGAATACGAACCCGTTATTTAATAAGATCACATATCCTTCTGACTATTCTGGTAATAAATCATATTCTCAACACGTTTGCGTTCAGAGATATCATAGAACAACACCAAAGTACCCAGTAGTTTACCTGCTTCATTACGAATGGGAGAGCCAATTACATCTACAGGAATCTGGGTTTTGCTTTTAGTAACAAGCACTGTATGACTTCCAAGGCCGTAAAACATACCTTCCTTCATGACTTTCTGGATTGGATCATCGGCCTTTTCACCAGGAACTTCATTCTCAACCACAAATACTTCTGACAAAGGCAAACCAATTGCTTCATCCTGATCCCAACCGGTTAGAGCTTCTGCAAATGGGTTAATGAATTTGACCAGGCCCTCTTCGTCTGTTGCAATTACTGCATCCCCGATACTATTGAGCACAGCAGTAAGCCATTTCTTGCTTTCTTTGAGCCTGCGTTCCATTTCATATTTGTATAACGCAATTTCTATGTTTGTACGTAATTCGGACTCTTCAAATGGCTTGAGGATATAACCAAAAGGCTCCGTGAGTTTGGCCCTTCGCATTATATTATCATCGGCATAAGCCGTAATATAAACTAAAGGAATATCATAATTGATTTTTATGAAATGGGCAGCTTCTACACCATCCATACCATCTTTGAGCATTATATCCATGAGTATAAGATCCGGCAGGTCATCCTCACAGGATTTCAGTATGTCCAGTGCTTCACTACCACTGTAAGCAGGAATAATGTCATAATCATTCAATAGATAAGCCGTAAGTAATTCGACATTATCAGGCTCATCGTCGACTACAAGAATTTTTGTCCTTATCCCCTCATCTGTCATATTGACACCTGGTTATTATAGTTCCGTCTGAACAGTATTTATCAAGTGAATTTGAAAAACTTTTGGTATTTGATTTTGTATATACATAGTTAGGGAGGGTTATATATAATGATTACTGATTAAAATCAGCAGTCAGCCTATTACATTCATATTAGATACCCATATTGAAGGGGTAATAATACTACCAACAATCCGGACATCATCTCCGGCGCCTTTCACATTTCTGAGCAACTCAAAAATATTGCCAGACACCATAAGGGACTTGATCGGTTTTTCTATCTGGCCATCCTTAATCACAAAAGCATTACGAGCTTCCACTGAAAAATCTCCGGAGATCGGGTTTGCAGTATGTGCACCTATTACATTTGTAACAAATACTCCATCTTTTATCTCAGAAATTATGTCAGAAGCTGGATGTTCAAAAACAACATTGCGGGTACCAACGCTTGGAGTGGAAGAATAGGAACCTCTTACAGCATTGCCGGTACTGGACCGTTCTTCCTTACCAGCAGTATAGGAATCATAGATGTAAGATTTGAGTAAGCCATCTTTG
The DNA here is from genome assembly GCF_001889405.1 of Methanohalophilus halophilus. Lineage (NCBI taxonomy): Archaea > Methanobacteriati > Methanobacteriota > Methanomicrobia > Methanosarcinales > Methanosarcinaceae > Methanohalophilus > Methanohalophilus halophilus. Next base: position 1,657,684 of record NZ_CP017921.1, on the reverse strand, counting down.
ATTATACCGGTGGATTGTGAAGGAGTACCCTCATCATCAGAAATCGAAGATGCAATCCCTCCATTCAGGATACCATCATCAGTTATTGTAAGACCTCTGGCTGCAATATCGGTGTTCAATTTTCCTGTTAGGCTGGATCTGCCTTTCTGTATATTATCCGCTTCTATTGAAGATAAGAATGAAGATTCCATTATGTCCGAAAAGGCAAAGGGATGAAATACGACATCCTTCTGTCCACTTTCCACAGAAACACCATTTTTGCAGGAATTGGCCAGGTTTGCGGCTTCTTTCCCGATTCCATAAAAATCAATATCCATATCCCGGGATATACGGAAATCGTATGCAGTAGATGGAATATCGGAAGTTGTGATCACATCAATAAAACCCGATACTGCAGTGCCCTTTTCCTCAACTTCAACACCGTTAGTGTTCATGATAAGCTGGTTGGAAATCATACGAGAAAAAGAACCTGAAGGGGCTATTATATCGCTAAAAGAACAAACACCGTCAATCATTTCTTTTGTCAGGGAGATGCAATCTTCAAGCTCAAGTTCATTTACCTTTTTACTGAAAATGCCATTTACAGCAGGATATTTACCATTTGAAGGCAGGTTTTTCCAATCTTCATCTGAATCGCGTACCTTTGCCATTGCAATCGCACTTTTCACAGTTTCCTCAAGCCGATTGAAAATGTTAGTACTTGCAAATCCCACTGCACCATCTTTAACAACCCTTATCCCCAATCCCTGGCTTTGTTGATTCCTGGCACTTTCAATAAGGCTGCGACGGACACTTGCAGAAGTCACTTGGTTTGCTGAGATGAAGACCTCAGCCTCATCTGCTCCATATTTGTTGGCAAATTCAAGGACTTGGTTGCCAATATCGTAATTCTGCATTACTGGACACCTCCCACAAGGGCATCAGAAATGAGAAGATGGGGGGAACCGTCCGATACCGGAATTGCCTGACCGCTTTTGCCACATCTACCCGAATGCATTTTAAGATCATTTCCTACCAGTAAAACATTTTTCAGGATTTCCAGAGTATTGCCAGACAGGGACACATCGCGCACAAGATCTCCGATTTCCCCATTTTCCACAATATAGCCTTTCTCGGCATTGAACTGGAAGATTCCTTCACCTGTATTAACCTGTCCTCCACGGGTACCCGCAAGGTATATTCCGTCACCCAGTTCTTCCAGCATTTCATCAAGATTTGAATTTCCGTTGTCAACATATGTATTACTCATTCTGACAACAGGTGCAGAGTATCCCTGACTGCGACTGTTACCTGATGCGCCACCGAGTTTACCTGCGGTTTCCCTGGAATGTAGATATGAATTTAATACTCCATCCGTGATAATATCTGTTTTATGAGCTTTCATTCCCTCTGCATCAAAGGGATAGTAACCGAACTTATGAAGTGTAGGGTCATCTATGATATTAACAAGTGGTGAAGCGATTTCTTCACCTATTCTATCTGCTAGAATTGAACTTCCTTCCAGCACCAGATCGGCTTCTGAAGCATGTCCAACCGCTTCATGGGCAAATACCCCGGCAAGTTCCGGGTCAAGAATTACAGGACCTTTGCCTCCTTTTGCCTGGCGGGCACCCAGCAAATCCACAGCTGTCTTTCCGGCAGATTGTGCCTTTTCCAGAATTCCAGGGTCACGGAACATTTCATAACCGCATACGTCAAAGTTGCTTTCTCTTCCTACCTGATAGGCTGCACCGTCTGAAGCAATGGCTGAAATTGCAAACCCTACTCTAGTAAGTTCATATTCGCAATCCGCACCTTCAGAATTTGTATAATGAACCTTAAAGGTAGATTCAGAGTATGATGCAGATGTACTGCTAATTCCTTTGCATGAAGCATTATTGGAAAGGTCTTTCAACAACTCAACCTTTTCTTCAACCGCAACATCCCGGGGATTTTCCTTTATAGACGGCAGATTGTCAACATTGGGTTCACAGTAAGATGCAAGAGTTACTTTTTCTCTTGGACTGTGTTTATTCACATCAGAAGCCAACTCTATAGCTGCTTTTATTGCAGCATCAATACCATCGACCCCTTCAGATGAAGTATAACCCCAGGAACCGCCACAAAGAGCACGTACCCCACAACCATTACCATAGTTGGTATTTATGTCCTCTACTTTCCCGTTGTCGAGAAGGATAGAAGTTGATTCTCCCTCTATCCACCTCACATCATGAAATTCTGATTCTCTCATTTACTGGATTCCCTGTAAGTATTGTTTAACTGGGCACGGATTCAGGAATTTCCAGATCAACTTTCATATCTGTCAGCTCCTTGAGTTTATCCCGAATTCCTTCCTTTTTGGTGCCCACAAGACTGTGCTCTATAACTTCGGATATTGTTTTGACAGGAATTATTTCAACCTGATCCTTGTAAGCTTCTTCAATCAACACATCATCCTTATTAGTCCAGGGTATAATAACTTTTTTAATTCCACCCTGGGCTGCGGCTTCGATCTTGTAGGTTACACCGCCCACCGGCAATACATCGCCTCTTACAGACAGGGAACCTGTCATCGCAACACTCTGATCAATAGGTATACCTTCAATGGCCGAAATTACGGCCGTTGCAATGGACACAGAAGCACTGTCTCCCTCAACTCCTTCATAGGTACCGACAAACTGGATATGAATATCCCTATTCATTATATCCTGGCCTGTCACCTTTTTGATCACAGCTGACACATTAAGAACAGCTTCCTTAGCAATATCCTTGAGCATACCGGTGGCAATTACTTTGCCTTCAGCATGTGATTGTGGAGGAGTTACTTCTGCCATAATAGGCAAGACTATTCCGGAATCTCCTCCCATTACAGCAAGCCCATTGACCTTACCGACAGCAGCACCTTTCTTGGAAAACAACTGGTAATCTTTTCTTCTTTCCAGATAACTGTCAGCAAGTTGTTGTTCTATGGAGCGTGCCATTTTCTTGGCTGCAAGTACATGTTTTGCAGAGGTGATCTTTGTGTCTTCAGCATGTGCAATATCTCCTGCTACTCTCACAAGTCCTCCAAGATCACGCAATTTCAAAGTTAGATGGCCTTTTCTTCCGGCCCGCCTTCGAGCTTCCTGAATGACTTCATCAACTGCTGACTGATCAAAATCAGGTATATGTCCGTCCCGCTTAACTTCCTGTGCCACGAACCGAACAAGATACTTGCGGTTATCAGCAGTGTCTTCCATGGATTCACGCATGTAGAGCTCATATCCATAACCCTTTATACGTGACCTGAGTGCAGGATGCATTTTTTCCACAGCATCCAGATTACCTGCAGCTACCATTATAAAGTCACATGGAACCGGTTCTGTTTTCACAAGGGCGCCGGAACTGCGCTCTGACTGACCTGTAATCGGATATTCTTTCTCCTGGATTGCCGTAAGCAGGCTTTGCTGGGATTCAATCCTGAGGGTGTTGATCTCATCAATGAAGAGTACACCTTTGTGGGACTTGTGAATATCTCCACTCTCCACCCTGTCATGAGACGGGGTTTCCAGTCCACCTGACTGGAATGGGTCATGCCTGACATCTCCGAGAAGGGCTCCTGCATGGGTACCGGTGGCATCAATATACGGAGCATTATCCTGTTCATAATTTGAAACCAGCATCTTTGGGATCATCATTTCTTCTTTTGGCATAAATTGCCTGCTAAGAATAAGCATCATTATAGCTGCAATGATACCCCAGAGAAGTTGACCCACATAGAAAGAATACATCACAATACCAAAAATAAGGAACATCATCAACATGTTCCTTGATTGGGATTTCTTTCTGGCCTCCATTTTATGAGCCATAACAATCTCCCTACCTTTTCCGGCAGGAACGGTACGAATACGTGGATTGTTGTTGTCTTCAACATTGGGATATGCAAGGATATCCTGCAGTTCCTCCTTTGGAAGCAATTCAGCCATTGCCTTTGCAAGCATGGATTTACCGGTACCAGGAGTACCGATCATCATCACATGTCTCCTCTGACTTGCAGCTTTCTTGACAACCTCCACCGCATGATCCTGACCAATGATCTGGTCGATCAATAGTTTAGGCACTTCGATGGAACTGGTGGTGTCAAATGATTCTTCCAATTCCTCATCTTTAGAAGCCATTTCTTCCGCCATAGTTTACTCACGTTTAAATCAATATTAAAAGTTCACAATTTCTAGAGTCTATCAAAAGTATATAATCAGTAGATTGGTATAATGCATGAAATAAACTCATTCCTGATAAATATATTTAACCGTTCAACCTGTCCTTTTCGGGAAAATTTGTCTGGCATGTTGTGACAATTATATTTACCTATTTTCAGGCTCATAACATGATTACAATAAACATAAAGTGCAGGAAATTTGTTAAAAGGAAGAAACACTCTATATATAAAGACTTGTATAGTAATCAGCGGTGTGCCAATGGAAAGGTTATCTACAGGAATTCAAGGTCTTGACAAAAAGATTGGTGATGGATATCCGGGAAAAAAAGGGATTCTTATCACCGGTGCCCCCGGATCTGGTAAAACTATTTTTGCAATGCACGCAATAAACCAGGCATGCGAATATGGGAAAAAATCTGTTATAATGGCAACAGAAGAGACTGAAGAGGATATTACCGAACAGGCAAAAATGTTTGATTTTCCTTTTGACGAATATATAAAAAACGGTTTACTTGAAGTTGTAAAAATACTGGAAATGAGAAGTCGGAACGTAACTAAAGCTGCTGAAATGATAGATGGATTGAGTTTAAAAGAGGTTGACCTCATAAGTCTGCCTGAAATGATACCTTATGATGCCGAAGTAATAGTAATAGATAATATCGGAGTTTTCGCAATTGGTTTAACAACACGGGAATTTCGTGATCAGTTTGATACATTAAACCTTTTACTTTCACAAAAAGATGCAACAACACTGTTTGTGATGGATGAAGCTGCCCACCAGATGACCCATGAGGTCGCAGATTACTCGACTTTTGGAAACATTAAGTTACTGGTAAAGGAAAATCCCTACACTGGGAAAATGGAGCGTTTTATTTTCACACCAAAGATGAGAAATACAGCCATTTCCCTTGACCCTATTCCGTTTGATATTACATCAAAAGGCATAGATATAAAGGGCAAAAAAGATACTTGATAGCCCTTTTTGTTAAAAAGATTTATTAGCCAAGTATTCCTAACGTAACACAGAAAATATGGAAAGCGAAATCACACCCAAAATACTCATAGTGGATGATGAACCACAAAATCTGGATTTAATGGAAGCATACCTCTCTCAATTATACGAACTTACTCTGGCTAAAAGTGGAGAGGAATGCCTCCAAAAAGTGAAAGAAAAGGAAATCGATCTTATTCTTCTTGACATTATGATGCCGGGCATGAGTGGCTATGATGTTGCTAAATCTCTAAAAGAATCACAAAGTACACGCCATATCCCGATCATAATGGTAACTGCATTGTCTGAAAAAGAGGACCGCATTAAAGGTATTGAAGTTGGTGCAGATGATTTTCTTACAAAACCTGTAAATCGGGTGGAGCTTCTAACCCGTGTAAAGTCATTGTTGCGCATCAAAAGTCTTCATGATGAGCTGGTGACTGAAAAAGAACATCTTAAAATGCAAAACCACATTCGTAAGGTTTTGACCTCAATTATTCCCTCACTACTAAGTAGTGCCCCACCCGAACAGAAGAAAATAATCATTCGTCAAATGGTTGATATGGTGGAAGATATTGTACGTAGTTCATGCACTGGTTGTGAAGGAGAAACTACAGACTCACAAGATGTAGCCGAAATTTGCTGTAAGGCTATGAATCAACTGGGAGCCAGTTATTTTGTGGACGGTGACGGTGACAAAAACGGGTGTTCGATCATAAAAGCACACAAGTGCCCATGGGGAGAAGAAAGTAAAATAAACCCCATAATGTGTAACCTCACTACCGGAGTTTTCTCAAAAATGGTTAACGGAGTCACCGACGGCGAAGTTAACGTAAATAAAACAATGGGCAATGGGGACGACCATTGTTGTTTTGATATCTGTATAGAAAGAGAATGATAACTCATTCTCCTTTGAGTTCCAGGATACGAATTGCCATATGAGCTGCATTTGCCCCGTTATCAATACCAACAGTCGCAACCGGTACACCCGGTGGCATCTGTGCTGTGGATAATAATGCATCCAGTCCCCCAAGCTTGGCACCCACAGGCACCCCGATTACAGGTTTGCCAGTCTTTGATGCTATCACGCCGGGAAGTGCGGCGGAAAGTCCGGCTATCGCAATGTAAACGAAAGCTTCGTCCTTACCTACATATTCATCCAGTTCATCGGGATTGCGGTGAGCAGAAATTACCTGTACATCATAACTGTAATCTGTGTTGTCCAATACATTGGTTACACGATTCGAAATTGCCCGGTCCGATTCAGATCCCATTACTATTGCAATATCTACCATTTTTGTACCTCTTTTCAGGGAAGATTACCTTCGCCGCTTAATTCATGTTGCCTTTCTATATTCATCTGTATAAGGAGATTGAAAATCTGTTTTACCACAGTGGAGTCTAAACCTTTTTCAGTAGCAATATACACAGCTCTTTCTATTACCACATCATTTTGTGTGTCGTCATTGATAGGAAGATTGGCCTGGTGTTTGTATTTTAAGATATCATCTGCAAATTCAACTCTTTTTGCAATGAGTTCCACCAGTTCCCTATCAATATTCTCGATCTCCTGTCTTACATTTTCGATTGTCATAAAAACCAACAGTTACCTGGTTTAAATTGCCCCTTCATTATTGATCTTTGTCCTTATCACATTTCCGCCCGTACTATTTTTTTTCCAGGCTTTTGCAAGTTTGTCCAAAGCAGAGCTATCTCCCATTGCCACATATGCAGGACCGGTACCAGAAAGGGTGACACCTTCAATGCCACTTTCAAGGGCTACCATCATTGGTTTGGTATCAAAACCCAAAGCACCACAGTAGAGAAAACCATTTAATGTCATTGCTTTCTCAAATTCCCGATGGATAACAAGGTCATAAGCCATGTCTATCCAGGGTCCAATTAATTTTGATCCTGTTACGTCAGTCTCCGAACTATATGCCTTTTGAGGAGGAACAAAAACAAGTACTTCACTGTTTTTCTTGATGCGTTTGAAAAGAATATCTTCTTTGTTATCAGTTACTACCACACCACCAAAAAAAGATGCACAGGCATCATCGAAAGCCCCTGTGATTGTCACTCCGGATTTTTTAGCAGCTTCGACCCCTAATTTTACCATATCCAGGGGTTCCATTGATTCTTTTATGGCATCCAGAGTAGCAATAATAACAGCGTTAGCAGCAGCACTGCTGCTTTTTAGTCCGCTTGCATGAGGAATTTCACTTCTTGTTTGTACCGTGCCCTGCATTTTCAAATTAAACAGGTCAAGAGTTATACCAACTGCATTCTCGATCAGAGTGGTATCCATATCCCCATTTTCTTCAATGATGCCTTCTATAGGACCATCACCCTGTGATAATTCAACCCTGGCAAATGTCTTGAGGTCCAATCCAAAAGCTGCACCTTTCCAGGTAGAAATTGCATTGAGGATGGTGCCTGCACCCAACGCTTGCCCATATCCTGTTACAGTCATGAAAAATCTCTCCTTCTATCAGAGTTGCTGTTCAAACATTTCTTTAAGTTTACTAATATCAGCAATAATTGTATCCCGCTCTAATTCAACGGGATTTTTCTCCCTGCTGTATTTATCCGTCAACTTGTCAATAAAATCAAGTTCAACATGAGCAGAAGTAAATTCCGGCCTGTATGAAGACAAATCTTCAAGTGGTATTACTGCAACACTTCCCTTTGTAGTCTTTTCCTCCAGTCCTTTAACTACAAGTGAATAATTGAATTCCAGGAAACCATATGTACGAGCCAGGTTCCTGGATGTGTCCTGAACCTGTTGTGCCCGTTTTGCATTCATACGCCGATAGGCAGCAGTTGAATCTTTATATTCCAGAAAACAGACCCTGTTTTCCCTCCACCAGACAGCATCATATTCTGCAAGAGTGGATGAATTGCGGGAAGCCAGAACATTGAACAATACACCATTTACATCCGAAATGTCCAGATTTTGTCGAAAATCGTATTCAGATTCTACAATATCGGGTCTGGTACGCAGACTGTAAGGCTCTTGTTTTCTAAATTCCAGCATAGATGGAAATAAAGCTACCTTTTATTTAAAATTGATCAAGGGAAGAAAAAAAGGAAAATTATATCCTTATATCTTTCTTCCCCATTTTGATGTCCCCAACCCCCAGGAAAGTAAACCTTGTTTCCATTGGAATACCGACCCCATGCACCTGAACATCCTTGCGGTCAACATCTATAGTTATTTCACCTTCGTCCAGTTCGGCTTCATGCATGTAATCCATTATCAATCTATGACCGATCTCACGTGCAGCCTGCACAGCTTCTTCATGGGACTTGAAATTTTCATTCCCGCCGGGATAGAACAATGATACAGAAGAAGGACGTAGATTATATTTAGATTCACCAAAATTCGGACGAATTAGCACTTCAATACGCTTTATCCCCTTACCTGCAAGAGCCCCTACCGCATTACCAACCTCGGCATATTCAGGCAGGATTATTTCCGCATCTACTAACCTTTGCATATCATTTACATAGGCCTGTACAGGACCTCCAAGAAGTACCACGGGAACATCCACATGAAATCCACCATAATGATTGCCACGGACAACTTTATTGATCTGTGAATCCTCGAGATCATGAAAGACATATGAAAGAAGGTTCTGTGCCATGTTCTTTGCAACTTCATCTTTAACTTTACCGGCAATTTCATCAGCATCCAGATCTGCGAAATATCCAAGTATTTCTGCACCGACTCTGGCAGCTTCACTGTCCCACTCATCATATTCCCCAAGAACATGAAGGGCGTCCGTTGGAGTAAAACCAATGGCCTGCACCAGACGTTTCTGGATCAGGCTTGCCATGACCATAGGCGATGGCAATGCTTTACTGTCCCAGTAGATGTCACTAACTGTCAGGGGTTCATCCTTTATGCGGGAAAGAAGATCTTCTTCGCGCTCTGTAAGTTCAATGGGTTCCTGTTTGGTTCTGATGAAGAATTTTGTGGGCTGGATATTTTCCCCTAGCTGGCTTTTCAGGATACTCTGTCCTTTCTTGAGTTTTGTAGTGATTGCGGGATATTTACTGGCAGCCACACAGAGAGGAACGACTCGGCGTGGGCCTATGAAAACATTATGATTCTTGACCCACACATGACTGTCCCCCCCCATTGCAGAGGTTTCCATTCTGATGGCTTCCACCTTGGTTGGCCAACCACCAACAGTTGCCCCTTCATCGGTTATTTCAGGGAGATTATCAATAACCATAGCAACATCGGTACTTGTACCTCCGACATCAATGACCAGGCAATCCTTGCTTTTGGCAAGATACGAAGCACCAACAAGACTTGCTGCAGGACCGGTAAATATTGATTCGATCGGGTGTTTGAGAGCTTCTTTCATACCCACTATGGAACCATCACATTTGAGCATCATAAGTTTTGCATCGATTCCCCTTCGATCTATCTCAGATGCAACTGTTTCCATAAACCGGGTAGATATGGGCAAAAGCTGGGCGTTTAGATAGGCTGTAACACCTCTTTCATATGCTCCCAGAGACTGGGAAAGTTCATGACCACAAATCACAGGCAAACCGGTCATTGCATCTATAACTTCCCTTGCCTTCAATTCATGATCCGGGTTTCTTACACTGAAATAAGAAGAAACCGCAAATGCCGATACCTTATCCTGAACTTCTCCTACAAATTCTTTTATAGAATCCATGTCAAGGGGATATTTTTCGTTCCCTCCGGAAGAATGGCCCCCCTGTACAGATATTGAATATTTGATTGATGAATCGTTTGGAACCTCTTCCCCTATCATGATAAGAGCTACTGGATAACCTGTACCTTCCAGAATAGTATTGGTTGCAAGAGTAGTAGAGACCGATACCAGAGATACTTTTTCCAGATATGCCTGGTCCAGGCCGTCAAGCACTTCCTGAATTCCATCCAGTAAATCAGGATAGGTCGTGCGGGCCTTTCCATGATCAATAATCTTCCCATCCGAATCCCGCAGGATTACGGCATCTGTATATGTTCCACCGGCATCTATACCAAGACTGTATTTCATTTGTAACCCTCTGGCAATTTTTAAGTAGGAAATATTATATTTAATTTAAGATTGAAATTTTAATTTCTCTTATGCAACAATACCGTCAACCTGTACAACGATAAACCTTTCGTTTTCCTTTCGCTTAATAAAGGTGGTTTTTCTTTTTTATTATTTAAAAATAATTAAATACTGAAAAATACACCTGTATTTCAGCAGTTGTGTTTACATTCAATAACCATCAATTTTTCAAAAAACGAACGGGTCTCAGCTACCACATAGCCACTGAACCTCTCTCGCTTTATGATATCAAATACTTCCCTCTTACCTGTAAGGGAAGAAATGAATAACAGAACACTCCCGCCGGGTTTGAGATAGCCAGATACTTCAGCAAAAAAGGTTGCTATAGTATCCCTTCCCTCAACTCCTCCATCAAAAGCATAATTGAGCCAACCCTCTACCTTTTCGTCTTCGGATGTCGGAAGATAGGGAGGATTAAAAAGTATAATATCAAAATATCCTTTTTTCGTAAGCCCTGCAAAAAGGTTACTGCGGAAAACCTGAATTCCGTTCTTATATGCGCATTCAAGAGCATCAGGATTTATGTCACAGCCTATGGGTTCTACGTTCTTATTAGCGGCAATCACTGCAGAAACAAAGCCACTGCCCACACCCATTTCCAGCACATTCATACCATCACTAATACGGTCTACAGCAACATCTGCAAGTAAGAAAGAATCCTCTGCAGGTTCATACACATCTTTTTCAATGCTAACATAAGCATTGCGATATGAGATGGGAGCCATTAGTTATCCCTTGCTTCATAGATAATATTGGATATGGTTGCAAAATCCTCTGGAAAAAGCTGCTCGGCACGTTTTCCCAGGAAATCTTCAGGAATTAATCGAAGAATATCTTCCTGATTTGCCAGGGGTGGATTGCATTTCGTAAGGGCATTTTTCATTTTCTTGCGCCTCTGGCCAAAGGCCGCCTCAACAACCCTGAAAAATAGTTGCTCATCCTTAACCTCAAAGACCGGTGGCCTGGGTATCACTTCGACTACTGCAGACCAGACTTTTGGAGCTGGAGTAAAAGCAGAGGGAGAAATTTTGCGAAGTAGCCTGACATCAGCAAAATACTGTGTATCCACCGAAAGGCGACCATAAATCTTTGAGCCTGGCACTTCCACCATTCTTCTGGCAAACTCGTACTGATACATTAAAATCCCTTTTTCAAAACCGTGGTTAAGAAGGCGGAAAGTTATGGGAGAGGAAATCGAATAAGGTAAATTTGCTACCACTTTATTGAAGGCAGGGAGTTCAACTTTCATTGCATCCCCTTCAATTATATCAATATTGGATACTTCGTGGAACCGATCCTGCAGCACTGCCACCAGACGGGGGTCCCTTTCAATCACAATAATCCTGCCTGCCCTGGCGACCAGACGCTCTGTCAGATTTCCGATACCACCGCCTATCTCAAGCACAACATCATCATCTTGCAGGTCTGCAGCTTCTGTTATTGAGTCCAGTATCGGTTCATTTACCAAAAAATGTTGGTCAAGGAAGCCACCCCTGATCCCATATTTTTTAAGAATAGAGTATACCACACCTACACCCTTTATTCATTATGGGGGCGGCGATGTGGTCTTGTGAAGAGTCTGTACTTGATATTATCGTCTTTCAGTTCTTCCATGATACGATTGACAATAGCCTTTTGGGGCGTATGTACTCCACCCACACGTTCATGGAGTTCTTCAAGACTTTTGAACTCACCCTTTTTACGTTCATCAATTATCGCCCACATGAGTTTTTTGCCAATACCGGGTAAAAGCTCTAGCATGTGCTGGCGAGTAGTTATTGGATGAGCTTCATTGAAGAATTTTACAAAACGCTCCTCATGATGTTTTACCGATTGCTCCAGTACATATGGAAGCTCAAGTTGTGCACCACTTGTAAGATCACTGTAATGAATCCGATGCTTGACATGATCAATTTCTTCCCTGTCACCCTCTCCAATATAAACCCTGGACTGTATCTGAGGAGTGACTTTTTCCTTGGGGACAAGTTCCATGAGTACGAATTTAGAATCACCCACTGCCTGAACTAAGGGTATTTTCTGGTATGTGGGACGCGGATCATTAGGATTTCCATAAGGAAGATAATCCAGAACCCATGCGTACTCTTCTCTTTCAGTTTGTTTCCCCTTTGTATTCATTATATCCTCCACGGTGCAAGTAAGACTATTGATATTATCTAAAAGAAAAAGTCGTATATGGAATATAAATTTATTCCATATAATCCATTACGAGTTCAAGGATGGTGTCAAGCTCTTCATCTGTGAGAGTATATCTCTCTTTAGCGTAAAGTGTACGGAGTTCATCCCTGGAAAGTGGCATTGTGTCCACTATCCGAATTGCAATCTCCGGTTTCATTTTCTCCACTTCAAGCAATTTGTTGACAAACTCGCGTGCTTTTTCAGCACTTGTCCTTGAGAACATGTCTGCATGGTTTATGGCTTTACGCAGCTCATATCCAAGCTCTTCTTCGTTATTGACACGTTCTTCCAGAATCTGGTGGAGAATTCCCCTGACCTCGGGTAACGTAAGTAATTCTTCATCAAGAACTTTTTTAACTATCATTGGAAAGCACTCATCCTTTCTGCCTTAAGTTGACCTGCCATTAAGGCAGGAATAATGCAACAGACTAAACTATCAGAGGCAAAGCAGATATAGCTATTTCTGCAGGCCTTTGATATTTACATTTCTAACCAGAAATCAGTATTTCTGGGGTTTAAGGTGTTGTGGCAGGACGATTACCTGCTTATTTGCATTTCCTTCACGTACTTCAAGGATGTAGGCACGCCCGCGCTGAGAAAGTACCTTACCGGTTTTACCCTGATATCTGGGATTTGGCATTCCTTTCTGGACACTTGGGTCAATATCGATATGAACTCTCTGTCCTTCACTGAAACTCTGGATTGCCCTGCTCACAGGAGAGAGACCTCTTTCCCTGATTGACTTTTTAAGCTTGTATCTTGTACAGTATCTTTCACCATTTGATTTTGGCATAATGTTCCTCCGTTGATGATATATAAATTATAATTCGGTTAATTAGATCTTCACATCGACCACATCGAGTTCTTCAACCATTGCATCAATTCCAAGCAGGCCGGTGAGGCTCGGTGTCGTACGTCCCTCGTCACTGGATATAAGCTCTTTCACGTAAAGCCCGCCTTCACAGTCAACCCTGATTATTGCATAATCCTGATGATATTCGAGGAGTTCTATCGAATGCACCTGTCGTTTCCTTACAATATCAGCCCTTCGATGCGACACCCTTTGCGGTGTGCGCTGTTCGATAAGATTACCCTTGAGTTTGTCAAGAGCAGACCTGATGGCATCTTCCGTAACAGGGGCACTGAATGTAACTTTAAGCTTATAAACTTTATCCGCCGTAGAGTTCTTAAGGGTCTGAACTCTGGCCTTGTCCGCAAATTTGAGACTTTCAACTTCAATTTTCCCGTCAGCTTTGTTGTTTATTTGTTCTTCCAGGTCTGAAAGATCGTAGTCACGCCTACCCGGACTAAGAGCTTCGATTACAAAGGGGCGACCTGCACCAAGCATTAAGGCGTCGATGTCTTCCCTTCCAGCACCGTGGAATTTAGTATCATCACTGCCAAATGCTTCAATTACAGGTTCACTAACCAATTCGTCCACGGATTCAGGATATTGTTTTCCTGTATCATCACAGCTCTGACATCCCCTGCCCTTGCATTTGCGGCAGGGCCACCGGGTCTGGGGTATACCGCGCACAAGTTTGCGATAGCGACCTTCCACGTAAACCGAGCGGATTTCCAGTATGATATTTTCTTCTGCTATGTCAAGCATAACAACAACATCGGGCATTTTGATGTTTACTTCCTTGCCGCTGCGGGCTGCCAGGCGTTTTCCGATCTCCCTGTTAAGTTCGGTTTTCAATTGCTCGGCATAGTCAGCCCCGCATTCAGCCCAGAGGATCTCTTCATTCTCAGCCAGCAGTCCACTAACCTTTGTACCCACTACAAAAGTGGAATACTCAAGTCCTTCAAGAGCCTTTATGGCTCTGTCCACCCATTCATCCAGATTATCAAAGAGCCCGATACATACCCAGCATTCCTCTTCCTCGCAGGAGGCATTCAGTGTCTTACATGCGTAAGAGTTGGAAGGAGCAAGTTTTTCCAATAAATCCTTATAGCCTTCTTCTTTCATCAGGCGTGCAGCGTCTAAAGAGAGGGTTAGTTTGATAGCCTCTCCTCTTTCAGCATTTGTCAGGCCAGTAAGCAAGCGGGCAAATTGCCTGCCCATACAATTATCGCATATTGGGCCTTCCTCAATGATTCGTGCTGCTGTTTGCATTATGGTCATGTATTCACTTCCAATAGCAAAAAGGTTAATATTCTTTTTCCCTGCGGTCGAGTTCGTTGTGCAAAATTGTAATGCAATGATCTGAATGGAGCGAGATCGGACCTATATTAAGTTTTATTGCACCGGCTTTTTCTATCTGTGCCTCTTCTTCTTCAGTAACACCGTTGTGATCACCCAGAATAAAGACCATATCCCCTCTGGGAAGGGTTTCTTCCCGGATTTCCTTTCCGTCTTCAAGTAGATAATAAAGGGAGCAACCCTGCTGCTTGAATTCCGAAAGGAGGGTGGATAGGCTTGCATCACGCACGGTGACACCGGGGGTAGAGCGAATCTCAAAGTCAGAAGAATCCTTATCAAGTGCCTTTTTGATAAGGGAGCCGCTGCTTCTTTCATCCGGATTCAGGTAACGTACATTCTCACCATCGAATTTGACAACCCTGCCAGGGTCGGGTTCTCCCAGAAGCAGCAGGTGGATCTGTACGTCCCGGCGCAGGTCATGGGATAGAAAAAGGGCTGAGTTTACGCACCTGCACAGTATATCCATCCTACCGGCAGAACCAGGCAGGTCATTCAGGGAAAAATCATCGGCGGTATGCGCCTTATGGGCAATAATGAGAAAATGTTTCATGGTGTTTTATCCTTTCAAGTTCTGATGGCGATAAAATATGCAGTACTATTTAAATTTGATTATGTATTTTGCTAATTCACCAAGTTTATAAATTTAAAGGAGTATTAAATTATTGTAAATCCAACAGGAGTCACACAAATGGCAGACGAAATCGATTACGACATCATTGGGAATGACATGCAGCTTGTGGAGATCGAACTTGACCCTTCCGAAAGTGTGAGGGCAGAGGCCGGAGCCATGATGTATATGGGCCAGGACATCAAAATGCAGACATCAACAGGCGGCGGACTTTTTAAGGGACTCAAGAGAATGGTTACCGGTGAAAGTTTCTTCATCACTTCCTTTACCAATGAGGGAGACGGTAAGGAAAGGGTCGCATTTGGTGCACCATACCCGGGCAAGATTATTCCTATAGACCTGAATGAAGAGGGTGGAAGTTTCCTGTGCCAGAAAGATGCTTTCCTGTGTGCTGCCAAGGGTATAGAGGTGGGTATTGCATTTTCCAAGAGAATCGGTGCCGGGCTTTTCGGGGGAGAAGGTTTCATTCTCCAGAGACTTGAAGGAGACGGGCTGGCTTTTGTGCATGCCGGTGGAACGATAATCAAAAAAGAACTGAGTGCAGGAGAGACCATGCGTGTGGATACCGGCTGTCTTGTGGCTTTTTCTGAATCTGTGAACTATGACATAAAATTGGTAGGCGGATTTAAGAATGCACTCTTTGGCGGAGAGGGAGTGGTCCTTGCTACAGTATCAGGGCCCGGTACGGTGTATCTGCAGAGCCTGCCATTCTCCAGGCTGGCTGACAGGATATCGGCTGCAACAGGCCTTGGTTCCCAGAGTAACAGGGGCGAAGGCGGCGGCTTGAGCGGCATCCTCGGCGGCGATAAGAACTTCTAAGGAGCATAAATGATGCGTATACTTGCAATGTCCGATGCACACGGAAATTATACCCGCATCCCTGCCATACTTGAGAGGGCAGGGGATGTGGATTTGATAATGGTTGCAGGAGATATTACCAACTTCGGACCGGATGAGCAGGCCCTGGAGATGATGGGAATGTTTGACAAACCAACCCTGGCCATTCCGGGCAACTGTGACCTGCAAAGTATCTGCAGTATTCTGGATGAGTCAAGGGCCATAAATCTCCACGAGCGTTTGTGGACCATGGATAATGTGGCTTTCATAGGGATGGGCGGATCCAACCCCACACCCTTCAAAACTCCCTACGAAATAGAGGAAGAGGAAATTGCAGCCACCCTGGACAAACTGGCTGCTGAAGGAAGACAAAAGGGAGATTACCTGGTGCTGCTGTCCCATTCACCCCCTTACTGCACACTGGATCGCATCGAAGCCGGTAATGTGGGCTGCAAGGCTGTAGCCGATATGCTGGGCAAGGTGGACCTGATCGTCTGTGGCCATATCCATGAGGACAAGGGAGTCATGGAAGTGGCAGGTACAACTGTCGTGAACACCGGTATGGCTTCAGAAGGATCGGCTGTCCTTATCGAACTGGATGAGAATTCGGGGAAGCTGGATATCGAGATGCTGCAGGTCTGAAACTCAGGGATCGATTTCCAGCAGGTCCGAGGCGATATGCACCTCACCTTTGAATCGGCTGCGCATATATTCGAGTGATTCCTGTTCACGGCCCTGCATTTGAGGGTAGAGATGGGTCAGGTAGAGTTTGCCTGTATCAAGTTTTCCGAGATAGGGCTCCAGCATATCCGGTGTGGTGTGGAAGTCGACTTCAAAACCCGGAGGGAACGAACATTCGTGGATGAGGACATCGCTTCCCTGTGCCAGTTCCATGAGGGAGTCGCAGGGTTGGGTGTCCCCGCTATATACCATTATTTTCCCTCCATCTTCCAGTCTGTAACCCAGGGAGGGTACGCTGTGCATTCCTGGGGCACAGCTGAGCCGGCAATCATTACCGTCAAGTGCAATTTGCCGGCCGGGTTTGAGTTCGATGACAGAGAGGTCAAACCTGCCCTGTAAATAGGGATACAGCCCGATCAGGCCGTCCAGCCAGTCCCGGGTGCCCTCTGGCCCGTAGATGACACAATCCCTTTTCTCGCACAACCAGCGGCTTTTGAGCAGGGGCAGGACATCAGCCACATGATCCAGATGAAGGTGGGTCAGGATGATTGCATCGACATCCCTGGGATCGCGACCACTTTCATAGAGGCGTTGCAGCACACCGGCCCCGCAGTCAAAAAGTAATAAATTGTCGTTTTCAGTCTCAACTGCAATCCCGGACTGCACCCTGCCGGGTTGGGGAATTGCCACACCGCTACCAAGGAATTGTATTTTCATGCTTACCATAATAAGGTTTAAGTAACTTAACTCTAATTATGGATTCCGAATGGCTTTATAAACCCCATTCATAACCAACCGGCAAAGGCTAATTCTAAAACTCTTCCTGCGAGGGTTGCCCAGCCCGGTCAAAGGCGCCGGACTTAAGATCCGGTTTCGAAGGAATTCGAGGGTTCGAATCCCTCCCCTCGCACCAAATCTTAGGGTTATAGGTAGGCTAGAAAAATGCAACCCTTGACAAAAGTATCGAAAGTTCAACACCCATTATTACTTTATATATTTTATTAATTAACTTATTCTGTATTATATTAATAAATAATTGTTAATTGATAAAAATAAAAGAGAAAATGAAATTCATTTTCCACAATTATTTCTGTTTTCTTCTCTGGAAAAGCACAAGAGCAATCCCAAGCACACCCGCCGTCATGAAGGGAGAA
Source organism: Methanohalophilus halophilus (assembly GCF_001889405.1). Taxonomy (NCBI): domain Archaea; kingdom Methanobacteriati; phylum Methanobacteriota; class Methanomicrobia; order Methanosarcinales; family Methanosarcinaceae; genus Methanohalophilus; species Methanohalophilus halophilus. The sequence continues at coordinate 1,639,709 of NZ_CP017921.1, read as the reverse complement.
GATGTTGGTACTTCTTCTTCACGAACTGGGCACAAATTAGGATATTCTGTACGCTCTTTGATTAGGGTAAATTCCAGATTATTGGAATCAGCTACCATGAACTTCAAACCACCTCCAATTTCCTGAATTGAACCTCTAGTCAGGTTTATTGTGTCGTTGTTGTACATGGCCAGCCATGTTGAACCTATAGTATCGATTTCAAGTATACCAAATGAATCACCGGATTCGATGACAAAAACGTCATCATAATCAATCATCCAGAGACCATCAATCACAACAAGATTTCCATCTTTGAGTAAATTATTAACATGAGTTCTGAATACTACAACATCATTTTCACCCTCAATATCCATATCCAGAATCCATGTCCCACCATCTGAAATATCTATTATTTCATCATCAATAAGTACACCTTCTTTGGATAATTCCATCCAGACTTCATCATCTTTCACATAAATCTGCTTTACAGTTAGTTCATAACCGCTTCCAAGATCGAGTGTCTCCCCTGTAACCAGTCTGTATTCCTCACAACAGTCCAAAAGCAACCTGGCGAGTTTGTCTGGCGTGTTACCCTTTAAAGGGACATACACATCTCCAAAGAGTCCAATGATATTATAGTAGGTCTCTTCAAACGCATCAGACTCAAAACTGATTCCTTCGATGGTGGAAATGTAGGTAAGTCCACCCTCTTCGATAGTTCTTTCAGAGACATTAGTTCCACCAAATATTCTGAAAGTCTCTGTTAAGATTTTTCATGAGATTCATACAAGAAACCTTCAAAGTTTCTTCCATCCATTTGAATATATTCACCATCGACACCGATGATATCATGAAGGTCTTTACCACTATACACCATTCCTTTAACATAACTGTTTTCTTCTATTACAGGAATAATGACATTAGCAGAATCTGCGTTTGTCCCCTCATGTACTCCAACGTATAAACCGCCAGTGACCTCACTTACATCTTTGTGTATTATTGGTATTTCGATAATATCGAAATCAATACTCAATATCTCCAAATCGATGTTTGCATACAAATCAAAATTACATTTATCGAAATGGTATTCAAAATCAGAAAGCTGTATGTCTGCATAGTTAGAAGAGGAAGCTGAAGTATTTGCAATCAATGGTCCGAAATTATAAAGTTCATCGGGGTGACTGTAAATGATTGTTCCTTTTCCTGTAGCATCACCACTGGCAGTCCAGTCAGCATTAATTGTTTCTGAACCAATGTTGGGGTCCATTGTCAGACCTATTCCTAAACTGACAGCATCAATACCCCATTTAAGCCCTGTATCATCAGGACTTAAAGATAAACTTTGAAGTGGAAACTCTTCATCGGGGCCAAAAGGTGTTTCAAAAGAGTCACCATAGTCCTTGTCTATATCAATTCCCGAATCACCTACCGTTTTTCCAAGAATCTCAACTATTATCCCTGCAAAAGCATCCATTCGAGCTACGAATTCATTTCCATTCTCTGCTGGTACATTTGCTGCAATATATTGATCTGCATTCCAATCTACTCCATTTATGGATGAAGACATTATGTGTGATCCAGGCTCATACATCTTACTAGGGTGATTTATTGTCACCTCTGCTGGCAACCGCAATCCCAAAGCTGCATCGAATTCAATACCTGCCTTGTAGTGAGCTATCTCAAATCCAATTATAGTCACCCTATCCTCAATAATCCAATCAATATTAGGTGCTTCATAAGTAAAACCCATGAGAACATCATTGGTGGCTGCAGGAAAATCTGATGCTGCCGCATAGTACATAACCGATTGTGACTCCTCTGGATAAGTTATTTCATAATATTCCGTAATCGTGTGTTCCCTTGGTCCAGACTCAAAATCATAATTTTCCCATGCTGATAATGCTGCTTCTCTTTCCTCCTCATCTTCAATTTCTTGAATCTGGGACAGTATATAATCCTTTATAGCTTGATCATACTCCCCCGGGACTACAGTTCCTTCTTCTATAAATTCTGGATTTTCTGATATCTGTATTTTAGGCCACTTGTTATCAGAATGACCGGCTTCTATAGGATTAGCAAACTGAATTATAGTTGTCCCTTTTAATTTAATATGATTTTTGCTCTTTTCCAATACTTCTGTTTTGTATTCTACATTACTGGGATTGAATGAAGTATTGGAAGTGCTCATAATTGAATACTTACTACTTTCACTCTGTCCCATGTTTTCCATTATTGAATTTTGTAATGGTGTTTTATCAGGAAATATATGCTCTTGATCACTTGTGGTTGCAGATACTGGGCCTATCATCATTGTGATACTTGCAATCATCAAAGCAAATGCTATTCCAAAACAAATTGACATTCTTTGTTTACTTTTCATCCCCACTCCTCTCGATAGTATAATGACAAGAAATAATATTTCATCCAAATAATAAAAAAGATGGATAATAATATCTTTTTTGAATATCATCCCCAATTACGTCTAAAACAATTTAGACTATCCATATCTTGTTTGTAGAAACTGTGCAATATGATAGTAGGAATGAGTGGTTAGAAATACTTCTACGAATTTGAATTTTCAATGCATAGAGTTGATCCTCCATCTATTAAAAAAACCAATTTGTAAATAAAAAATAAGGAAGGAAGTAAGTTTCACTTCATCGAGTAAATCCCCCATCCCTTACAATCTTCTCAATATTGCCGTTCAGAGCATCCAGTTTCCGTGATACAACATCAATTACCTCTTCATGCTTGGCAATCAACAGATCATTCTTCTCTTCAAGTTCACTTATCCTGTTTGCAAGTGAATCAAGTTTCATGTCTGACCGTTTCCCAGATTCATCATGCAATCCCTTTATCTCAGCTACAAGTTCACCATAAACCTGCTTGACCATATTCTCGATTTCGTAATTTTGTATCTTTCTGTCAGTATCACTTGTTCGATGCACGTCCTTAATGATAGCTTCTTTCAACTGATCAAGGTTCTCTGACAGATCGGACAGTAATTCCTCTCCAATACTGTCATTAATCTCTTCCATTTCCTTTACAATATCATTCTTCAACTCGTCCAAAATGTCAATTGCAGGAATGTCACCATCCATTTCAACGACACTATACGAGCCACAGGCAGAACACCTGGGTTTTTTCGTCTGAATGTTCGATTTGAATTGATGTTTACAATCCGAACAAACCAAATTTTTGAATTCTTCCATAGTACAACCTCTCTTATTTTTCGTTTATTTACTGAATATATCTTGGAATATTATAGAATTTAATAGGAATATCCGGGAATTTCTGGGAATATTAAAGGACTATTTCTGGAATATCGAGCATATTATCGAATAATATGGATTTGTAATCTTATTGGTTACATTCCACATATTCCTGCTTTCCTGTCAACAAAGAACACATCTGGCCAGAAGTCGTTTTGCTGCAGGCGATAAGGTCAACGTGATGCTCAACTATGGCTATGCTCTGCTTGAGGCGGAATGTCTGAGGGCCATAAACTCAGTTGGCTTAGATGCTCATGTTGGGTTTTTGCATGAGATGAATTCGAGCAAAAATAGTCTTGCTTATGATTTACAGGAACTATTCAGGTTTATTGTTGATCTGGCTGTATTTTCACTGGTTGAGAAGGGAGCAATGGAGAAAGAGGATTTTATCCGGACAGAAACCTATGCGCTAAGGGTTAAGCCTACAGGGGCCAGGAAGGTTACTGAGGAAGTTAATCAATGGTTAAATAAACGTTCTCAATACAGGAATAAACAGCATACATGGAGTGCTATATTGCTCCTGAAGACAAGAGAACTGGCTCAATACCTTGTTGGCAAACACAAAACTGTTGATTTCGTGTCTCCGGTATATGAAATTGAAAGACAGGACAACATGGAAATCAGACAGTTGATTCTTGATATTTCCTACGTTGAGTGGAAAAAATTGGGTTTCTCAAAGGGTACTCTACATTATATGAAACAGAATGCTAAATCTGGGAAACCGTTTACTTTGAATAAACATGTACAGGAGAGACTCAATCAATGGGCTCAATTGGTTAGTAAAGTGGAGATTTGATAGTCTTCAATGTTGGAATTTTTTTAAATAGGTTTAACTAAAAATCTATTTTTGGATATTGGTTCCATCGTTAATTTTGGTGGCTGACCTTTTTTCCAAGGAGCTAATCCATTTTCAATTAACCAAATGCCAATATCTTTGTTTATCAGTTCCCTACAATTTCCACTCCAAAATGATTGTTTATTAATATTAACTTCAACTATATGTGGATAATTGATTAATTGCAACTCTACATTATCCCACTCTTTTTTGAAATATTGATCCCTATCATTTTCATCTATCTTTAAACCATACCCAGCCCCTGAATCAGATAATTTACCATTGTTCCAAGAAGTTACAATCATACTTATCAAAGAAAACTATGGAAACTATATGTATTATCTGTTGTGGCAAGAACTAAAGAAAAAGGAAACGTTAAGTCAATTCCTTGAGTTTCTGCAAACTCTCATTGATCTTAACCTGGGATTCCTCAATGATCTTTATTAATTCGTCAGGTTTGGGAATCTCTTTTTCTTTGATGTTAGGATTAACTGCTTTGATATCGTAATCCTTTTTCTTGATAGTATCAATATCTACATACCAACTTTTCTCACTGATCTTATCTTCTTCCTTATCAGAGTGAAGTCTCATGAGGAAATCATCAAACTTATTGATTGTCAGAGGATTTTTCTTAAGCACTTTGAAATCAGACATATCATAGTACCATACTTTTTCAGTAGTTTCACCTTTTGTAAAGAATAACAGATTAGTTTTCACCCCTGCACCGGCATTTACAAATACATTTTGTGGAAGGCTTAAGATACACCAAAGATTACATTCATCCAGAAGTTTTCTTTTGGTCTGCAAAAAGGCATTTTCATTGGTTCTGAAAAGTACTCCTTCATCAATGACCATTGCACAGGTTCCGTCTTCTGCCAGATGATCAATAATATGCTGGATGAAAAGGATCTGGGTATTTCCTGTCTTAAAAGCAAAGTTGGCTTTTGAGTCGTCTCCCTCTTTACCTCCAAAAGGAGGATTGGTAAAGATATAGTCAAATTTGTAAGGAGCGCCTTCAAACAGGTCCATATAGGTTTCTCTTCCACTCAAGGTGTTTTTGAGACCAATATGAGGCTGATCAATACCATGCAAAACAAGATTTGCAAGGGCTATAGGGAAAGCCGTAAAACTATTGTCCAGACCCCAAAAGCCATCATGTTTGAGATGGTTGTAATCGGAAGCATTGAGTTTCAGGTCTGAAATTTCGGGAGTGGTTAGATATGTGTAATTTTCAGCAAGAAAGCCACCTGTGCCACAGCCCGGGTCATAAAATGTTGCATATTCCCCATTGTGTTTGACATCAGGTTTGACCGCTCTGATCATAGCCCTGATAACTTCTCTTGGTGTGAAGAACTGGCCACCATCATTGTTCTTTTCACCCATTTTCAGCAGTAATCCTTCATATATTTGAGATAAGGGGAACTGGTGAGTATCATCTATGTTTTCAGACGTTAGATGGTCAACTTTATCCAGAACGTCTAGCAGATTCTTTTCACTTCCAAGCCTTGTATGAGTGAGGTTTCTGAATATTTGGGAAATGATCTTTTGCCTTTTGGTGGCATTTGTTTTTTCTTCAAATGACTTCAAATGTGGGATTAAGTCATCATTTACAAAATTTAGGAAATCATCCATGTGGCCTTCCTGAAGTTCTTTCCTTTTCTTACCTTCAGGACTCCCCCAATCTCTCCACCTATAAGGATATTTCAGAGAAGGTTCAAAAATCTCCCCAACGGCTTCACTCTGAAGATGTTCATCTTCTTCCTTTTCATCCAGAATCCGCAAGAACATCATCCAGGTAAGTTCAGGAATATACTCCATAGCACCCTTTGTATTATCCCTGCGCATAATATCACAAATGGACTTAATGTAACCATTCATGCTGGATTGATCAGACATATTTCTACTGTTATTTTTAGCCAAATTCACACCTCTTCAGGGATTTCATATTTGCCGAACACTTCATTTAGGATGGAGGCAGGTAGTTGGTTAATTGTTTCATTTTGTTTAGTTAAAAATTCTTTTAATCTATCTATTTCAATGCTAATACCTTCTATTTTATTGACAACTATATTTTGAGTTTCTGAATCTGGAACAGGAACTTTTATGTTGGAGAGCTTTGTTGCATTAAAGTTTGCTTGAGATATGGCTCGGTTGCAATTTTCAAAAAAATATCTTTTCATACAAGGTGTATTTAAATAATAAGAAATAAATTTAGAATTAATATCTTTTATTTTTGGAGTTGCTACGATTAAGTAAGAAACAGCAACATAATCCTCATCTTTATCAAAAACAGTTGTTTTACCTACTAATTCAGCACTATTTGTCCTGTTAAATAGCAAATCTTGTCTCTTTAGCTTATGTTTATTAAACTCATCTTCAGTAAGGTCCAAGTAAGTAATATTATCAGTAACTAATTTTCCTTCATAAGTAATATTGTTCATCCGTAGTGCTGAAGTTTTAGAAGAATCTTTTACAGAAGATTTTGATATACCATATCTAGTACTGAAAATATCCCCTATTTTAATGAAATTCCAGTTCCCACTATTCTCAAAAACCTTTATCAAATAAGATTTATAAAGGCTATTGGCATTGATTAGTTCATTTTCAGCTTCTTTTTTTATCCTCTCAATTTCGGCCATTTGGTTATCAAGTTTAGCAACAATTTCTTGCTGAGTCGCGAGGGGGGGAATAACGATTTTGATATTTTCAACTTTGGTTTTTGATATTTCTGAAAAGGTTGCACCTGATCCTTGATATTTTATTTTTGGCATTATTGCTTTTAGATAATAATATAAATATTTGTTATAAATCGAATCAGAACATACAAAACTTTTGAACCCCTGATTTGTGCAGATTTCTTTTCCAGCAATTGCTAAAAGTCCAATTGGAGCCCGACTTGACATCAAAACTGAACCTTTCGGTAATAAGGTAGTAGAACATGAATCATATCCCTTTTTTGTAATTTTACGGGATGTATTGTAAATAGTGTTTCCTTCAAATTGACTCAGGTCTTTTGGTGTAATCCAAAGTATATCTCCGCCCCAATAATCTGGAACTGAAGTTTTGGGTGTAGAGCCGCTAACAACTTTACAAATGTCTTTTATCTTCTTCCATTCCCATCCAACAGGCAGTTTTTCCTTTTCCATTTTCCAGAACTTCCAGTTAATTCATGTTAAAAACCTTGTGTGTCTGGAACCAATATAACAAGTAGGAATAAAACAGTTTCTGATTAAGTTCCATGCTCAAGCAGCCAGTAAACGTTCTTTTACATCAGTAATCAGGTTATTCACCTTGATCCCAACTTTGCCAAGCGCCTTTATGCCACCTGAATTTTTGACCTCAGGCACACTGAAAACATCCCTGCTTTCCAGTTCTTCAATGCCGTTTTCTTTGAACTGGTTTGCCAGCGCCCTTATCACCTCTGAAGAGTCAGAGGGTAGAGACATGAGCCATTCGCTATTTTTGTAACCAAAAGCCTCAACCCTTTCATCTCTGGTCTTGGCAGCAACTCCAAAACCAATCTCAGCGAATAGGTCAAATATATCACAATTATCCAATTCAAGCAAATTTCGCAGCAAATAAGCACCCTGGGTACCACCCGGCAGGGCTGATATCAGGTGTTTTCGGTCCTCCGGCTTAACCCACAATTCCCTCAGGAGATCTATATCTTGGGCCTGAGCAACAAGAGACTCTGCCAGTTTTTCTTTATATTCTTCAACAGTAACAGGCTTTTCTTTACCTGTGACATCATCACGCATCAGGATAAAAGTCCCTTCATCCTTGATCTCAACATCATAGCCATGTACCCTGGCTATTTTTTGTTTTTCTCCTTGTTTTTTCTTAGTAGGCTTGGAAGGAGCAGGTTTAGGACTTGAAATAAACTCTTTACCAAATAAGTTTGTGACATTGGTATAATCATAAAGTCTGAACATATATTTGTTGAAACCCTCATCAATTCTGGTTCCACGCCCTACCATCTGATAAAACTGGATGGGTGAATTAACATAATTAAAGAAAACAATATTTTCAATACAGGGAATATCCACACCTGTGGTCAGAAGGTCCACTGTTGTTGCAATAAAATGAGAATTCTTATTTCCCCTCATATTTGAGATTAAAATTTCCTGGGATTCTCCCAGTGTACCTGCTGAAATACCCTTTTGAGTACACTTAAAAGCAAATTTTTCACACTCCGGTAATCCTTTTTCAATATAGAGATTGTTCAAGGTATTTGCCACATCACCCGCATGTTTATCATTCACACAAAAAATGATGGTCTTTTGCCTGACATCACCGGTCTGCTCAAACATCTTCATCAAATCTTCACACATGGCCTTTACTCGATCCGGCAAGATAATAGATCTTTCAAAATTCTTTTTTCCGTAAGCATCTCTAGCATCATGGATGGTTAATGGGTTACCAGTTTTTGCATCCTGAGCACCCAAATTAACAATCTCCGGTCCACTGAGAATCCTATCATCAATGTCAGGATGCCTCTTTACAATCTCACAGGCCGCCAGATATCCATCCTCTTGGCCTTTATGGTATGGATATTCATATACAGGTTCACCAAAATATTCTATATTGTTACGGCTGATTTCCTCATCCTTGCCCTTTCCAGCCGCATTGCTTTCTTCTATTTTCCTAGGTGTGGCAGTTAAACCAATCTGGACAGCATCAGGATTATTTGTCAGGACAATACTCCATTTATTCCATGCGCTTCTATGGCATTCATCAATGATGATATGGCTAAAATAATTTCGTGGGAAGTTTTCAAGGAAAAATGATTGATCTCCTTCTTCGTCAATACCAAGGGCCTGATAGGTTGAGACAATTATACGTGCATTTTTCTTAGGATTCTTGTTTTCTACAAAATCCACATTGTCTCCAAAAACAGAATACATCCTACCATAAGCCTGTCTTCTCAACTCGTTCCTATCGCAAACAAACAAGGCCCTTTTCAAATGCCCACTTTCAGCCAGTTTGTAAAGTATCTGAGAAGCAATTCTGGTTTTACCTGTGCCTGTAGCAAGGGATAGCAAAACCCTATTCCATTTATCCTGCCTTGAAGCAATCTTTTCAAAAGCGGCTCTGATTGCTGCATCTTGATAATAACGCCTTTCCGCTTGTCCTCCCTTGTAGGGAATTATCAAAGGTTTAGCATATTCATCCTCAAGAGATAAACCCTTACCATTTTCATAGCAGGATTTGAGATATTCAGGAGTCGGAAAACTATCAAGAGGGAATACATCAGTAACCCTCTTGTTGAAATCATCATATTGAACAAACAGATGGCCATTGGTTGAAAAAACAAAAGGAATATTGAGATATCTGGCATATTCTTTGGCCTGATCAATACCAATATCCGCATGTTCATCTTCTTTTTTGGCCTCAATTACGGCCACAGGTAAAGGATTTTGGCCTTTTTCCGCTGGTAAACACAAAAGGTAATCGGCTCTGCCACTTTTTCTTCTGGGTCCACCATTTATTATTTCTACAGCACCAGCAGTAGTTTCACGCCTGATAAGATCCTCTTTCCAACCCATATCATGCAGTTTTGGATCTATTAGTTTCGCTCTGGTGTCTGCTTCGTTGTGACCCATATTACCATCGATAAATTATTGTGCAGTAAGAATTGTGCAATAAATTATAAAATTCTTATGTTAGAATTGATATCAAAATAGTGTATGGTGTTAGAAAAAACCAAAAATAGTATATTAAAATTGTAAAAAATGATTATTAGTGATATAAAATACACAAAGAAATAGTCAGTCTTAAATGACTAACAATAAAGTATTTTATATTCACTGGTGTTCAAAGGGATGTAGAACTTGCAATTAAAACTTTTCTGGCTAAAAATTCAACTAGTTCTATATCATAAATCAATTGATTTACTTCTTTGGAAAATGGATTAATATATTCGCTTTCATTTGATTTACTATGTACAATCTTGCACCTTATACCATAAATTCTATCAGCTACTTCATTTATGAGATTTTCTTCTATTAAAGTTTGAGTTTTTTTACTATATGAAAAATGACACATAGATATTTTATTTCCTTTTCTATCTACATAGTATTTTTTTCGAGCTGCATCAAGTTCTAAGAAATCTTTAATTTCATCTTCACTTACACAATAAGTAATAGTTGATTTTAGTTGCTCTTTTTCATTTCCAAAAGCATTAGACATTTTTGACATTTTTATTATGTTAATTATTTTGGAGAGATCAGAATCTGAGTTCGAATTAAAACGTGGATCTTTTATCCAATTTTTTATTTTCTTATGAACTTCTATTTTTGAATAAATGGGAAAATAGAACTCGACAACTTGATAAAATGCTAAAAATTGAAATAAAGGCATATTTGAATTAGCTTTTGCATTCCAATATGATGAGATGGGCTCGTCATCATATTTATATTTCAACTTGTTTATTTTAGCATCATTTTTTACACGTGAATGTTGTCTCATTCTTCTTTTACGTTTTTCAATCATATTTTCTCTTTGAGGTACTAAATTTAATGGAACATCAACCAACAAATCAATTTGGAAAAAAAGTGAGTTTGCAAGCTTTCGTAAAATATCTACTGCATCATCATGTTGTTCTACGTCGACATTTGATAACTTCAAAGTTAGTGGATGTCTTATAGATGCAACATTCTCTCCATTTGCCCGTTTTCTTGAAAATAAAAACGGTGAAGAATCTCTTTTACCATATTGTAAAATAGCGAACTCATCAGAACAAATTCCAATTGAAATATCTATATTTCCTTTGCAAGGAAATGAGATCCTATCCAATTTCTCTGAATCTTCACCATTTGATTTTTCAAAATCTTCATCACTAAAAATCTGAAGTCGTCTTAGCAAAAAACTTGTAGGAACAGGTCTATTATCGGCATTAATTAGATTAATTTCACATTCTATATTTTTTCTATCAGATGACCAAATTGCCTCATAATCTTGGATAAAGTTAATTTTTTCAATATTGGTAACATTCAATAAATTTAACAGATGATCATCAATAGGGTATCTTAGATCATAATCCATTCTGCCACCCTTTATTTGAAAAGTAAGCATCTTTGGTGATTCATCATCGTTATGTTCAATTTCATGGTCTATTTTATTTTCAGAAAGCTTTGAAAGAAAATCTTCTAAAATATTATGAGACATGGATTTATTTTATAGGGGTATATAATATAAAGCTTCCTAAAAAAATGAAAGTCTAAAACTTCTACATTATAAGTCTTGTTCAAATAAAAAATGAAATGAACAAAAATATCAAATATAACTTTCCAAATTTCTGAGTATCTATTTTCTAGGATACCTATAACCCCGCACCAAATCTTAGGGTTATAGGTAGAAGTAAAAAATACAACCCTTAAGATAAATTCTGGAAGTAATCAGATTCTCAAGAAATCAATTATTTTGTTAAAAAATAATTGCTTTTAATTTAGAAATAAGGAAGAGGAAGATAAATTTCCTTCCTCAATTAATCCTCTTCCCTTCTCAGCACCAGTACAACCGCAAATCCTAGCATTCCTATAATTAACATTGGATTTGCTGTCGGCACATCGAAATTGGGTTGTGGATGAATTACGGGCCCAGTTTCTTGTTCTACCAATGTCAATGGCAGGTAATCTGTATTATTTGAATCTATGTCAAATTGGGAATCGCAGAATCCATCATTATCAGAATCCATGCAAGTTTGGCTATATCCTGTACCGTTGGGGTGTGCCCAGTAATTACCGCCTATATTAGGGCCGTTTACGATATTTGGACCTGGGGTTTTGGTAACGTTCCAAATGTTTCCTGTACTGTCATCTATCCCTATATTGTTGGTGTTGTTGAAGAAGTTGTTATATATCGTGTTGTTATTACCATTAGACAATTCAATACCATATTTAGTATTGTTACAGATGACATTACCTTTCAATATATTATTGTTAGACCTAAAAATATAGATTCCATTATCATTAATGTTGTTAGACGCATTGTTATTGGTCAGTGTGTTATTGCTGGAACGAGCAAGACGAATGCCATTCTTATCGTTGTACAATGCATTGTTGTTGGTCAATGTGTTATTATTGCTGAAGCTAGAAAGATAAAAACCACCATCATCACCGTTGTAAAATGCATTGTTATTGTCTATCGTATTATTGCTGGATTCAAAAAGGCGGATGCCGTCATAACTGTTGTATGATGCATTGTTGTTGTCTATCGTATTATTGTTGGATCTAGATAGATAGATGCCATCATCATCGGTGTACAATACATTGTTGTTGGTCAATGTGTTATTGTTGGAATAAGAAAACTCAATTCCATCAAAGCTGCTGTTTAACACATTGTTATTAGTCAGCGTGTTATTGCTAGAATCATCAAGATAGATGCCTTTATTGTTGTGAGATGCATTGTTATTGGTTATTTTGTTATTATTGCTGAACCTCCGAAGATAGATTCCTTGAAAATTGTTGTTTGATGCATTATTATTGTTCAGGCTGTTGTCGTTAGACTTGTCAAGATAGATTCCTCGTTTGTTATTAGATGCATTATTATTGGATAAAATATTATTACTGGATGAAGTAAGATATATTCCTTCGGTTTCAGTGTCCAATACTGTATTATTGTTCAAAATATTGTTGTTAGAACTGTCAAGATAGATCCCTCGGAAACCGTTATTCAATACCGTGTTATTGATAAGATTGTTGTTATTGCTGGATTTGCGAATATAAATGCCATCAATATTGTTTTTTGATGCATTATTTTCAATCAAATCATTATCACTGGAATTCAAAAGTTCAATACCTTCAGCTTTGTTAGAATTTGCAATGTTGTTATTCAGATTATTGTATCTTGAACCGTCAAGAAAAATGCCACGGGAATTATTCGACAATTCATTATTATTGATATTAGTATTCTGTACACCACCAAGGTATATTCCAGCTTTAGAGCTACTTGCGGCACCTGTTATATTGAAACCACTGATTGCCACATTATCTCTGGTCACGTCAAATACATGGTCACTTGTAGAAGCAGCCTGAACTTTGGTATCATCAGGATTCCCGGATTCTGATATTATGGTTACTGATTTGTTAACGTCCACATTCTCGTTATATGCACTTGGATAAACAATGATTGTATCCGTATCGTTCGCAGCGTTTATAGCAGCCTGTATCGTTGTGTAGTTGCCAGATCCACCGCCACCAACATTGAGTGTAGCTGCTGTTCCTATTCCTGATAAAATTACAAACAATAATGTCGCTATTGCAAGATATTTTTCCACTCCCATTAGAATACCACCAAAATTTCCATTCGCGTACAGATGATTAGACTATTAATTACTTAATCTAATATTTAATAAATAGAAATAAGAACTAATGGTTATGAACATCAGTTCTAATTACAGGTCTGTATAAAGCAATCTATGATAGATTTTCTTCAATATTGGAATACAATACATCGATTTTCAATGCATTGTGTACATCCTCCATCTCTTAAAACAGCCTATTTATGAATAAAAAAAGAAAGAAACTGGTTATGGATGATAGATGGTTGTTTTTTCATAAATTTATAATATTACAATGAAATACAACATTTAATACACATTCTGTTTATTAACAAACATCCTCAATCCACTACACGTGCTTGCGTCTGGAGGTCATATCTCGAAGGATTTATAGTCTGAGGGAAAGAACTCAATTCAAATGGTGAAGTATCCCCGGAAGTAATGATATCAAGTGTTGAATATGAATAGTCTTTTCCGATAACGATGTCATCTTCATTGTAAAAAGTACCTATAATTTTTACGTATTCGACGGTTTCCTCACCATCATTTTGTACTTCCCCTACAACCTCGAAATAATCGCCATCATTATCCGAGGTATGACTTTTTATGATTACATTTTCATAGGGTTCAGAAGACGTCGTGCTATAGGAAAGTTGCAGTTTATAGGAATCTGGAATAAAACTGTCTGGATAGGTGTTGAGTTCAAAGGGTGATTTTTGACCAGGTTTCAGTATATCTATGTCGGTATAAGTATAATCCATTCCAATTACTTCATTTTGTTCATTGTAGAAGGTTCCAACAATTTTCACATATTCAATATTTTGGTCTAAATTATTTTGTACTTCTCCAACTAAATGAAAATCATCATATTCAATATATGAACTACTACTCAATATTTCCGGTTCATGAAGCGGTTCTTGATATTCAATTTCACTTCCACGAACCTGAAGATCATATCTTGAAGGATTTATTGTTTGAGGGTAGGAACTCAATTCAAATGGTGAAGTATCCCCGGAAGTAATGATATCAAGTGTTGTATATGAATAGTCTTTTCCGATAACGATGTCATCTTCATTGTAAAAAGTACCTATAATTTTTACGTATTCGACGGTTTCCTCACCATCATTTTGTACTTCCCCTACAACCTCGAAATAATCACCATCATTATCCGAGGTATGACTTTTTATGATTACATTTTCATAGGGTTCAGAAGACGTCGTGCTATAGGAAAGTTGCAGTTTATAGGAAGCTGGAATAAAACTGTCTGGATAAGTGGTGAGTTCAAAGGGTGATTTTTGACCAGGTTTCAGTATATCTATGTCGGTATAAGTATAATCCGTTCCAATTACTTCATTATATTCATTGTAGAAGGTTCCAATAATTTTCACATATTCAATATTTTGGTCTAAATTATTTCGAACTTCTCCAACTAAATGAAAATCATCATATTCAATATATGAACTGCTACTCAGTATTTCCGGTTCACCTACAGGAATATCATATTCATCTCCTGATAGGAAAAAATCAACAAGTTCTGAAATTTCACTAATAGACAGTTGTCCATTAAGGAAGTCATCCACAGCTGCAGATATTTCTGAAATTTCTATAATGTAATTGTTATTTAAATCATATGGATTATAAACCGAGTTATTATATTGTATTGTATAATCTGTTTTTGATTCATTGATTGATTGTGCCATTAATGGGCTTCCATATGCACAACTAATAGAGACACAGAATACAAAAAGTAGTACAAAACAACTCCTAATTTTCATAATATTCCCCACAACCAATTAACAACAAACTCATCATTTAATATCTTCTTCATGTACCAATAATTAATAGGAACTAGAGAGTAGAAACAATAATCAGAATGCTTTTTTCCAAAAGTCTATTAGTACGAGCAACTTAGAATAGTGTGTAAAAAATCTCTATCAAATTTGGTTATATGTGGGGGGACTTATTATGAAAAGAAACAATACTTTAAGAATGCTCAGCATAATGTTTTTGGTGTTAGCAGTCACAATACCGATGCTTTCATCTGCTGCAGCAGAATCCGTAGTATGCAGAGATCTGCCAGCAACATCTATGCAAGGCGATGAAATTACTGTAGTACTTAAATTTCTCATCTGCATTTTTAATGATTTCTTCTAATTTGAAAGAAACTCCTGTAGTGGTCAAAAATTTAGGCATGTATTAAGATTTGAAATTCTATTATATAAAATATGTGAAGTTATAATAATGAATGGTCAATACAAAATTAGAGATCAAAAACAAATTTCAAGGGTTGCATTTTTCAATTCTACCTATAACCCAAGAATTTGGTGCGGGGATATAGTTATCTTCTATTTTTTGTACGCTAGGATTTTTGCTTTTTTACAAATAAAGTTACAACTATGAAATAAATTATATATTATGAACTTCTCCATGTACAGTACAAAATATACATTTTCAAAAAGTAAACTTGTTTTAAGGAAGAAAACTCTTATGGAAACCCTAAGATTATTAAAATTCAGGTCATTGTCTAATGATGTAGAGCTTGGATATATCCAAGATATACTCAAAAAAAATGAATTTTGGTGCTCAAAACTGTGGAACTTAAATGACCCAATGGAAGGAGTATTTTCAACTTATAGACCTGAAAAAGTGGATGAAATATTTTCCGAAAAAAACAATACTGTTATTTGCTCTTTTAGTGGAGAAGAAACTTTAAGTTGTCCCCTAATGTGGGGATATTATGCAAATGGGTTTAAAGGGGTAGCTATTGAAACAGAGGTAAAACTTGATAAGAATGATAACATAATCAATGAAGATAAGAATATAGGTGGAAAAGTAATAAAAGTCGACTATAATAATATAAATTTCACTCGTGTAAATAACCTCACAGTTGAAAAAATAATGACAAGAAAATTGGAAAACTGGTCACATGAAGATGAATATAGATTCTTGAAAAATGCAGAAGAAGGGCTTCATCAAATTGGCACTGTTAGCAAGGTTTATTTTGGTGCTCCTTATCATAATATTGAAAATAAAGCCGAAATTAAAAGTGCCTCAAATAATCTACAAAAATATGAAGATTTAAAAGATGAATTAATAAGTAGTTGTGAAAATTATGATCACAGTGGTGGTACAATTTCATTTAAAGATTGTACCATTGATTATAATGGGCTAATTGAAACAAAACAGATACTGTCTTTGAGATAAATAGTTCACAGTGATTCACCTATTTTATCTCAACTTTAATTCAAGAAGTTTATCACCTTCTTCACATTTCTAGCACTAAAATTCAATTCCCCCTTCCTTTGCCTTTTTCTTCAAGTATGCCAAAGCACTCCTATGTTTAATTCCAATCCTTTTAGCATCTTCAGGAGTCAAATCAAGAATGTATTGTCTGACTTCTTCCTCATCCAGAAATGTTTGAGGCTTTACAACATCCAACTCCTGCTCATCAATATCAATATACTTCCTGTTATGAATACGAGTATCGCCCTCAAACTTGGTCTCTGGCTGATTGATTAAATACATGGAAAAACAAATATTATCTCTTTCCTGTACCCCCACATTTTGGACATGTTACTTCTTCTTTTTGTACATATGTAGGAGCTATTACATCGTAATCGAATGAATCCATCTCTTCGTCTGCATCATAATTCAATATAAATTGATGGGTTTCACCAGAACCTATAAAGAAACCTTTACTATCCTCCCACATTTTTACACCATTGTCTTCTGCATAGCCAATAACATCAAAAGTGCCTTCATGTGAATCTATATTAGTAACTGTTATATAGAAAAAATAGTTCGGATTAAAAAATCCTGTATTTTCCATACTCGCTGCGTCAATATTGAACCTTACAGTTTTAGTAGTTAATTTTGTTACTATGCCATCTCCACCACAATTAGAGCATTTTATATGGTAATAATATTCCGTTGGGTATTCATCTATTTCATCTGCATATCCATCTCTATCATAATCTGAATGGTACCTATCATCCTCAGGAAATGCGTCTTTGTCATCTGCATATCCATCTCCATCTGAATCAGATACACAACCAGAAACGAAAATTACTGATACTAAAAATATTAAAAACATAAACATTCTAATTTTCTTATTCATGTCACCAACACCATGTTGAATCTATTAAAGTTTATGCTATGTAGATTCATATAAAAGTAATTATGGATCACCATTATTATTTCTGTCACAGCTGAACAAAATATATCTACTAATGTATTCATTTTTCATTAGAACTATTTCTTTGTTCCAACACTCTTTTGTAGGCTCCACATGTACCTGCAAAAGGACATCTTGGCATAGCCCCCTTTTCAAAAGATTCGTATGACTTGCATTTTCCGCTATGAAAATCTCTTGCTTCATAGGGAGAAACCGACCTTTGATAGATGAAGCTTCCAAATATCCCACAAGTTTGAATCGTATCAACGTCATCCAGAGTTTGATTTAAAGTATGAAAAACACATCCTATAAACATATTAACTTTCTCTGCATATATTGAAATATCCTCAAAAATATCATTTACTGCAAGGACATTGCCGTTTTTTCTTCCAAGCTCATCATGAAAATAGGATATTTTACCATCTTTACTCTCACTGCAAAAACCAATACCAGAATGTACAATAGCAGTTCTTATATCTCTTAATCTTGGAAACCAATCTCCATAAGATTCAGCCAACGCTTTTCTTATTTCCACTGGTACCCGTTCATCAATTTTCTCATCTGCTGCATTCTTGAATAGCCTTGAAGTCTTTTTTACATTGGCACCTCGATATTTACCATAGATAGTATGGATTACTTGTCGAGTGCAATCTAATACAGAATAAAATTCGCAAAAAATAGCCTCAATAATTACTGTTAATTCTTTTGCATGAATAGCAGTAGAATATCCGTTTTTTGTTAATTGTTCTTCATCTTCAGCTAATCTTGGTACCAAGCGTTTGGCAATACCGATTAAAACAGTATATTTTTCAAAATGACCATCAACCCCAACAAGTTCTGAAAAACCATATGGATAGAAATTATAGGTTGGATGGGCAAAATGTTTAAACTTTAATACTTCTCCCCACGTATTTGGGGCAAACATAATTACATTTGTAGTAGTTTTATTTTCATCTGAATCCATTGCATCACCAAATTGAAACTCTTAATACATCGTAATACATTTGAATTGTTTTCACATTAATTTATTCTTCCACTAATAAAGGTGCTAATCATGGTATTAACCTTCAATGAACTCAATTCCCCCCTATTCAAGACAGATGAAATCCTCCGTGATTCCATCGATAGCTCCGAGTAAAAATAATAGAGGATTTCTACAAAGCCGTAATATAAAAGGTTCTTCCAAAATCATCCCGTTGTCAACGTCAAATCAACGTCCCAATACAATCAAATCCCCTTTGCGTTTTCTTGTGGTGAGTAATACTCAGGGGATTATCCTTTTAGATAATTATGTGAAAATTAAAGTAGTTAGACTTGCAAAGTTGGGAAGAGATCCAGCAGTATTTATTTGTAGAAGATAATTTAAAATTCAATGATTTTTAAATAATACACATATTTTAACGGCAAACAGCGTTCAAAAATTTCAAGGGTTGCATTTTTCAATTCTACCTATAACCCAAGAATTTGGTGCGGGGATATAGGTATCTCTGAAAAACGGAACTCTAACAATTTCTTTTGTAATTCCAATTTTGTATTGACCATTCATTATTATAACTTCACATATTTTATATAATAGAATTTCAAATCTTAATACATGCCTAAGTTTTTAACCACAACGGGAGTTTCTTTCAAATTAGAAGAAATCATTAAAAGTGCCGATGAGAAATTAATTTTGATTAGTCCATTTTTAAAGATTAATGAACGAATTAGGGAGTTAATTGAAGATAAAAATCGGATTAAAATTAATACTGAAGTTATCTATGGAAAAAATGAGCTTCAACCAGATGAGAATAATTGGTTGAGAAATTTGGATTATGTGAGAACTGGTTTCTGTAAAAATTTACATGCTAAATGCTACTTAAATGAAAAAGAGGCATTGGTAACTTCCATGAACCTCTATGAATTTTCTCAGCAAAACAACAATGAAATGGGGATATATGTTTCCAAAGAGACAGATCCAGAGTTATATGATGCTATAAATGAAGAAGCTAAACGTTTGTTTAGAATTAGTGAAGAAGTGAAAGTGACTGTTGAAAAAGTGGCTCGTAAAGATGATAAAAAAGAAAACAGCAAAAAAAACAAGTCTTCAGATAGTGGTTTTTGCATCAGGTGCGAAAATAAAATAAAACTAGATCCATTACATCCATATTGCAAAGATTGTTTTATGACATGGAGTAAATACGGCAATGAAGATTATCAAGAGAACGTATGTCATGTTTGTGGCATTGAGACAAAATCCAGCAAACTTAAACCCATTTGCTATAACTGTTATAAAAAATATAAAGGAAAACTAGACTTACCTCTTTGATTCTTCTTTTTAGAATGAATCTCTTCATTGTATGAGGATTCAATATCAAATATTATTCCTTTTTTCATCCAGCCATTCAATAAGAATATTTTTTACTAATTTTGTGCGTAGATTAATTCCATAGGCTTTTCTGGAGGATTTGTGTCATTCTTAGCATGTCTTGCTTTTTCTTTGAGGGCTAGATATGAGTTCGCCGTATGATTAAAAAGCTTAATATCTTTATAGTACTTTCCATTTCTCGTTACTGGAGGATATTCGTCGTCTTTTTGTAACACTTCTACGACTTTATACAAGCCTTCCCACGAACTAAAATCGTGCTGTATAAGACCAAGTATTTTCTTAACACAAACGTCTCCATCTGCGACATCAATCCAATCTTTGATTTTCACCGCTGGATTGTATACCTCAATTGTCCCATCAGAGCGAGTTATTTCTTCTTGTATATCATATCGACATGTTAAGGTAACACCGACAGGTTTCGAAAAGTAGTGTTTATGTCCTTTTTCATCAACATAATATATGAAAGTGTAATCTACATTTTCAGAGATATTAAGACAGATTTTTGCTAATGAGTTAATTCTATCTAATAGTTTTTGAACTTCAGATTTAGCAATTATGTGGTCATTTGTTGAATTAATTTGATTTGCGGTCAATAAATAAGTCTCATCCTCTTTAAATATCGCGATTTCCTCATTAAATACCAACGATAATCGCTCTAAAGTTTTATTGTCGCCTGTTAATTCAACTTTCCATTCCATATTTGTCTCCTAAAATTCCATTTGATCTTATGTAATGTACTTCTCCCCGCACCAATCTTTTCAGCATTTTTATGTTTATTTATAGAATTATAAATATTGATTTACTGCATACATTAAATTTTAATAAATTTAATGGTAATAAATTTTAGTAAATTTTAATCATTACTTAGCATCCCAAATTTTTCAACCTCTCCCTTACATGAGAATTCAAAGTAAACGGCTTAACAGACTTAGCATTCTGTTTCATATAATGCAAAGTACCCTTAGAAAAACCCATTTTCTTCCATTCAGAATAAGACATATCAAGAATCTTCTGCCTCAACTCCTCAGAATCATCCCTTTCAACCTTATAGACTGGATTGACAAACTCCAACTTCTTCCTTTTGCCAGTAAGATAAAATGCCAGTTCTCTTGTTTTCAACAACAAGATTGAACTCCATGATGAGTTTTTACCTTTATACGTTAAACCTTTGTTTAACATAACGTTAAACTCAGAGGTTAATTTTCTAGCACCAGTCGGTTTAAACCTTAAACCATAGTTCTCAGTTCTGATAAAATCCTGTTTATCCATAACATCTCTTTCAATCAGGTTCAGAACTGTAAGTTCCACAAGGAATCTAAAAGGCTCTTGTAGATCATAGGCTAAACTGTATTTACTTGGATTCATTTCATGTAAGAAACCTACATGAACATCAAGACCACTAGTAAAATGTCTCTTTCTTTTTAGTACAGAATAGCAACTTTTTTGAAAATATGTTGATCTGGCTGTATTTTCACTGGTTGAGAAAGAAGCAATGGATAAACAGGACGTCATCCGGACAGAAACTTATGCGCTAAGGCTCAAGCCTACGGGGACTAGGAAGGTTACTGAGGAAGTTAATCAATGGCTGAATAAAAGCGCTAAATACAGGAATAAACAGCATAAATGGAGTGCTATATTGCTCCTGAAGACAAGAGAACTGGCTCAACCACCTTGTTGGTAAAAAGAAAACCGTTGATTTCATGTCTTCTTTATATGAAATTGAAAGACAGGACAACATGGAAACCAGCCACTTTATTCTTGATGTTTCCTATTTTAGTGGAAAACTAATAGTTGAAATACTGGCAACTCCAATTAATGAATTCATGGGAGTGTTCAGACAACGCCAACCAAAGCAATAATATAAAAAGACCCTCCAAAATGTGTATCAGAGATCTCATAAGGAAATTAATATGATCAAAAGGGATATTATTCTGGGAAGACTGGATGAGCTGCTTCCGGAATTGAAAAAGAACTATAAGGTAAAGGAAATAGGCCTTTTTGGGTCGGTGGTGAGGAATGAATACAAAACCGACAGCGATATTGACTTCCTTGTTGAGTTTGAGAAAGGTGCGGATCTTTTTGATCTCGCAGCTCTTGGAATTTTTCTTGAAGACGAGTTCGAGTCAAAGGTAGATATCATCTCGAAACGTGCCGTTAGGGATGAATTGAAAAGCAGGATTTTTTCAGAAGTAGTTTATGCGCATGCATGAGGTGTTTTTCATGCGTGAGTACAGGTTGTTTTTAACTGACATCGTTGAAGCGATTGATGAGATTGAAGATTTCACTTCAGGGATGGACTTCACTGAATTTATCAACGATAGGAAAACCCAGAAGGCAGTTGTGAAGAATATTGAAATCATTGGTGAAGCCGCTAAGAATTTGCCTGATGAGATAAAGGCAAGTTATCCTGACATTCCTTGGCGGGTGATTGTCGGTATGCGGGACCGCTTAGCTCATGGTTATTTCGGAATCGATTATGTGATTGTGTGGGATGTTGTTGGCAATCGTCTGATTGGTTTAAGGGATTCCATCCAGACAATTCTAGTTGAGATAGATTGAGCAGAAAAAATTTAACCCAGAGATATCCTGGGATTAAGTTTGATTTTTCGGAAGATGCTGAGAAACTAAACAAGGCAGGTACAATTAGAGGTCTAATGGGGGTTGAGGGTGGAGTTGCCTGGAAATACTGGAACGAATTTGCAAAATCCATACCAGCAGATTATGATTTTTGTGCCAGATCGGACCAATACAGAAGACCTATTGCAGCAGGTGATAAGGTCAATGTCATGCTCAACTATGGCTATTCTCTGCTTGAGGCGGAATGTCTGAGGGCCATAAACTCGGTTGGCCTAGATCCTCATGTTGGGTTTCTGCATGAGATGAGTTCGAGCAAAAACAGTCTTGCTTATGATTTACAGGAACCGTTCAGGTTTATTGTTGATCTGGCTGTGTTTTCACTGGTTGAGAAAGGAGCAATGGAAAAACAGGATTTCATCCGAACAGAAACTTATGCGCTAAGGCTTAAGCCTGCAGGGGCTCGGAAGGTCACTGAGGAAGTTAATCAATGGCTGAATAAACGTGCTCAATACAGGAATAAACAGCATACATGGAGTGCTATATTGCTTCTGAAGACAAGAGAACTGGCTCAACACCTTGTTGGCAAATGCAAAACCGTTGATTTCATGTCTCCTGTATATGAGATTGAAATACAGGATAATATGGAAATCAGGCAGTTGATTCTTGATATTTCCTATGTTGAGTGGAAAAAATTGGGGTTCTCAAAGGGTACTTTGCATTATATGAAACAGAATGCCAAATCTGAAAAACCGTTTACTTTGAATGCTCATGTTAGGGAGAGACTCAATCAGTGGGATTAATTGGTTGGGAAGGCTGAGTGCTGTTAGGATGGAGTACTTCATGAGTTTTCCTCGAAAAGCATTTCTGGTTTTTCAGTATGTATTGGAATGAGATTTTCTGCACCAATTTCTTTGATCATTTTCCTTATTTAGCCCCCTGAAGCATGCCCAGATGCGTGTGCGGAATATTCAGATATGAAATTTGATTCGCTTGCAAACAGGATAAGTGAACTTGAAGAGAAGAATGAAATGTTGATTACCAAGCATGAAGAAGTAATTGATGTAGTATCACGGAAGCTGGATGCTGTAAATAGTAATATTGAGAGGATTGTAAGGGATGGGGGGATTTACTCGTTGAAGTGAAATTTACTTCCTTACTTATTTTTTTTATTCATAAATAGGCTGTTTTAAGAGATGGAGGATGTACACAATGCATTGAAAATCGATGTATTGTATTCCAATATTGAAGAAAATCTATCATAGATTGCTTTATACAGACCTGTAATTAGAACTGATGTTCATAACCATTAGTTCTTATTTCTATTTATTAAATATTAGATTAAGTAATTAATAGTCTAATCATCTGTACGCGAATGGAAAATTTGGTGGTATTCTAATGGGAGTGGAAAAATATCTTGCAATAGCAACATTATTGTTTGTAATTTTATCAGGAATAGGAACAGCAGCTACACTCAATGTTGGTGGCGGTGGATCTGGCAACTACACCACGATACAGGCAGCTATAAACGCTGCGAACGATACGGATACGATTATTGTCTATTCGGGTACATATAACGAGAATGTGGACGTTAACAAATCAGTAACCATAATATCAGAATCCGGGAATCCTGATGATACCAAAGTTCAGGCTGCTTTTACGGACGACCACGTATTTAACGTGACCAGAGATAACGTGACAATCAGTGGTTTCAATATAACAGGTGCTACAAACTATAAAATTGGAATATATCTTGATGAAGTCCGGAATAACAATATTAGTGATAATGAAGTATCGAGCAACTATGACGGCATCAATCTTTATTATTCCAATAATAACACACTGATCAACAATACTGCATCAAACAACGATGAGTATGGCATTGAAGTTTATGGATCCAGCAATAACACACTGATAAACAACAACGCATTTTACAACAATTATTATGGAATCTACATTTATTATTCCAACAATAATATGCTAAATAATAACACTGCATCTTACACCGATTATGATGGTATCTTACTCGATCAATCCAACAACAATATGCTGATCAACAACAAAGCATTTAACAACTACTATATTGGCATCGATCTTTATGGATCCAGCAATAACACACTGATCAATAACAATGCATCGAACAACAAGGAGTATGGCATTGAACTCTATGAATCCAACAATAATACGCTAGATGGTAATATTGCATCATACAACAACGATTATGACGGAATCGCCCTTTATTATTCTAGCAATAACATCCTGACTAACAACAGTGTGTCAAACAACAGCTATAGTGGCATCTATCTTTATAATTCCTGCAATAACAAACTGAATTACAATACTGTGTTCAATAGTGGTGATGACGGTATTGAACTGTATGAACAATCCAACAACAATATACTGGATAACAATAATGTATTTGACAACACTTATGGTATCTTTATTGATTATTTCTGTAACAATAACATACTGACTAATAATAATGTGTCAAATAATATCAATCACGGTATAGAAGTATATTATTCTAACAATAATATATTGAAAGGTAATGTTATCTGTAATAACAATAAATCTGGCATTCAATTTTCATATAGCGATAACAATACAATATTTAATAATTTCTTCAACAATACGAACAATATTGGAATAGATGCCAGTAGCACAAATTACATCTGGAATGTAACCAAAATGTCTGGTCCAAACATCGTAAACGGCCCTAATATAGGTGGTAACTATTGGGCACACCCCAATGGCACAGGACATAGCCAAACTTGCAATGATACAAATTTAGATGGATTCTGTGATTCTCAATTTGACATAGATGCAAATAATACAGATTACCTGCCATTGACATTGGTAGAACAAGAAACGGGGCCCGTAATTCATCCACAACCCAATTTCGATGTGCCGACAGCAAATCCCTTGTTAATTATTGGAATGCTGGGTTTTGCTGTTGTATTGTTGCTGAGGAGAGAAGAGGATTAAATGAGGAAGGAAATTCATTTTCTCTTCCTTTTTTCTAAATCATAAACAGTTATTTTTAATAAAGTTGTTGATTTCTTGAGAATCTGGTTACTTCCAGAATTTATCTGAAGGATTGCATTTTTCACTCCTACCTATAACTCTTTAAAAAGGTGCGGGGATATAGGTATCTCTGAAAAACGGAACTCTTACAATTCATTGGAATTGTCTTTAAATCTTCCAAATCATAAAATTTATTTCCGGAAATTAGTTTTTTTATACCCTATTTATCCTTCGAAACAAAGAGTATATATTTGAATAAGACATGGACTTAGTACTAAAGTAATAATCCCGTCTTATTTTTCTGTGGGGTGATATGAGCGGGTAGTGGGGAGTGGGGGGTACTAGAAAAAGATATTGGATACTACCCGCTCATTTAATAATTGTAATAAAGATGGTTATTGTATATACACTTTATGGTCACTTTTTTAGTTAATTTAGGATATATCGACTGGGAATAGGATTAACTAACATTCTTTTTTGGCAATTTAAACTTTTGATAGTATCAAAAATTCAAAAGTTATTGCAATATTAATATCCATTTAGCTTATATAGAAGGCAAACTCAAGCTTCAATTGGTGAGAGTTTGGGAACTCTCACTATGACTCAGCAGTTTAGTGGTAGCTGTTGAGTGGGAGTGGTGGTACAGTATTGAGAACATTGGATGAAAAATCCTTTGTTCTCAATACTTCTATTTATTAAAAACGGAACTCTTAAATTTATTCTGAATTATTTTTGCAAAAGTTATTTTAATTATTATGAAGGTCTTTTTTGCATAGGAACTTATGTATGTGGTAACGATTTATGCTACACTACTTTTATTCTAACTAATAGTTCTAACTATACGTTCTCAAAGTTTTATTCCTAAAAACACATTGTAATATATACTCCAACTTGTGGTATATAAAATTAAATAGGGGGTTATTGTGTGTATCAAACAGCAGTAAAAAAAATAGGTATGTTTGCAACTTTATTTCTGATATTTATAGTTGCAATGGTTGGAATAACTTCAGCACAAAGCTGGAATGAAAGTGATTTTTCAGCACAGGAATTTGGTGTTGACCTGACACTTGAAAGTGATGGGGATAATATGAAATGGACTGTGAACCTCAGTGAAATTGATGGACACTGGTCAACAGGAGCCCAGATTGTGATAAACAACAGTTCACAGACTTTCATGCTTGGACGCAGTCCTGCTGAAGGTATCGTATACAAGGAATACAACGGAGGATGGTCAGCTCCATCTGGGTTACCTGATGGTATGAATGTTATTGGAGAAGTAAATGCAACACATTACGAAATAACAGTTGACAAGGATTTATTGGGTGGTGAAGGTGAAACTTTTTGCTGGGCTGCTAACGTAGAAGCAACTTGGCCCGAGCATTCAAGCAGTGAACAGCAAAATTTCCCTGATGACTGGGCTAGATGGTCAAACCCAGATACCAATATGACATGCACTGTTATACCAGAAGAAACACCAGAGCAACCGGTTCCACACCCACAGCCTAACTTTGACGTACCTACTGCAACACCGTTGTTGACCGTCGGTATTCTGGGTATTGCACTAGTGTTGTTTTTCAGAAGAGAAGATGAATAATTGAGTACTCATAATAGAGGTAGTAACTTTGCTTCCTCTTTACTTTTTTATACCAATTGTACTTTCGGAGCATACTGGTTTAATCTATATACAACATTTTACTAAATTCAATTAATAGTAAACTTTATTCATTAATGAGCGCACCCCAATTTATCCCACTCATCCAACCTCTCCCTCACATGAGCATTCAAACCAAACGGTTTACCATATTTGGCATTCTGTTTTATGTAGTGCAAAGTACCCTTTGAAAACCCCAGTTTTTTCCACTCAACATAGGAAATGTCAAGAATCAACTGCCTGATTTCCATATTGTCCTGTCTTTCAATTTCATATACAGGAAACATGAAATCAACAGTTTTGCGTTTGCCAACAAGATGTTGAGCCAGTTCTCTTGTCTTCAGGAGCAATATAGCACTTCATGTATGCTGTTTATTCCTGTATTGAGCACGTTTATTCAACCAATGATTAACTTCCTCAGTAACCTTTCTGGCCCTGCAGGCTTAAGCCTTAGCGCATAGGTTTCTGGCCGGATGAAGTCCTGTTTATCCATTGCTCCTCTATCAACAAGCAGAGTTATCAGTTTCAATTTTACTGATAGTCATTGCGACTTATAATCCTTGTTTTATTGAGTGTAAATATGGATGAAACTTTTAGTTGCTGTATTTAGTCACTTGTATCAACCAGTTGATTATATCAAAAAATACTGAATACATGAAAATCAGCAGGATTATTCCTGCTCATCTTTTTCCATTGGTATCGTGAACGTAAAAGTACTGCCTTTACCTACCTCACTTTCAACCCGAATCTCCCCGCCATGCATTTCCACATATTCCTTGACAAGGGGAAGTCCCAGCCCGGTTCCTCCGTACTTGCGGGATGTGGAAACATCCGCCTGCATGAAGGGATCAAAGATCTGGTTTAATTTATCTTCCTGAATACCAATCCCCGTATCTATAACCGCTATTTCCACCAAATCTCTATCAACCTTTCTGGCATACATGGATATTTTGCCATTTTCATCAGTGAATTTAATCGCGTTGCTTAATAGATTGTAAATGGCTTGTTTAATCTTACTTTTATCGGCATTGATTTCTATATTAAGGGGTTTGCTTATTTCAAGGTCAATGGATTTTTTTCGTACCTGTGGTGATATGACGGCTTCGATCTCAGAAAAGACAGAATCCAGATATAAATCTTCACAAACAAGTTCCATTTTACCGGCTTCTATCTTCGAAAGATCCAGAATATCATTTATAAGGTCAAGCAGGTGTCTACCACCTTTGGATATATTTGATGCATATTTTTTCTGAGAATCATTGAGTTCTCCCCTTGTTTCTTTCAGCAAGATGTCGGAAAATCCGATTACTGAATTTAAAGGCGTGCGTAGCTCGTGACTCATGTTGGCCAGAAACTGACTTTTGGTTTTATTGGCATATTCGGCCTGAACCGCCATTTCATTGGCTTTTAGAACAGCATCTTCTAATTGTTTATTAGTTTCTTCCAGTTTTTTCTCATTCTTTATTTGATCGGTGATCATTTCAGTATAAACTATCAATCCACCAATCGCATCATCTCTGTCATACCAAGGAATGCACGACCAGCGTGTCCATTCCACACTCCCATCTGCCTTATAGCAAGGATCTCGATCACCACTAAGAAACTCACCCTTTAATACTCGTTGATGTACTTCCCTCCATTTTCGGGGCAAATCCGGAATTACATCATAATGATGTTTACCAATAACATCTTTTTCTTTTAATTTGTAAATATCAAGGTAGCGTTGACTGACATAAATATAATTCAATTCTTTATCATGCACAGCCACACCACCGTTGACATGCTCTATAATATAATGCATTAAATTGTGGAAATGGAGAAACTTTTTTTCAGTTTCTTTACGCTCAGTAACATCACGGGTATTGATCAGTACCCGTTTTTGACCATTTTCATCAACATAAGAAGTGGCAGTGGATTCCAGCCAGATATATCCTTTATTAGGATGCAGATACCTATATTCTGCATGATGTTGCTCATCGGTTTCAACGATTTTTCTAAATATGCTTGCAACAAAATCAATATCATCAGGATGCAGGTCCTTCATACAGTTTTTACCCAGTAATTCTTTGCCCCTGCCAAGAATTCGTTGATGAGAAGGAGAGATGTATGTATAGCGACTTTCGACGTCGGCTTCAATTATAACATCATTCATATTCCGGTTCATCAGACGCAGATGGGTTTCATATTGGTCTCTCTTTTTTTCCATTTCTATTTTATAGAGAGCAAAGCCCAGATCATCTGAAACTTCTCTGAAAAGGTCATGTATTTCATCCAGGTTGGCATACTTCAGAGGAAGGGAAACTGATAGTATACCATATAATTTGGAAGCATATTGCAGTCGATAACATAAAGATGCCCGGTCGGAATAAGTATAGGAAAGAGGACACTCCTGACATTCTTCAGCAGGATTGTCCATAATCAAAAATTCGTCTTTTTCCAATACTTGCTGCATACATTGTGGAAATATGCCTTCTTTTAATTGTCCTTTCAAAGGTTCAAAACCACTGGCAAAATCTGAATAAGAAAATGCTGTTGATATAACATTTTTCTCATCATCAACAAGTGCAATCCATGCACTGTAGTAGCCCAGTGTTTCTGTCAGATTGTTGCAGGCTTTCTGGATGACTCGGGACGGATCATGTTCTTTTACAATCATCTGATTGACATTCCGGATTGCAAGAAGAACATCTTTGATATGCTGTTCACGTTCCTGTGCGTTTTTCATTTCCGTTATATCCCTGCCAATACCTTCCAGTGCAACAAGGTTGCCGTTGCTGTCATAGACAGGTTTATTCACAAATTCAAACCATATCGTCTGTCCCTTTTTATGGACCCAACGCAATTGGATGCGCTTGTCTATTGGAATTTTACCCTCAAAATAATCCAAAAACATTTGTTTATCATCAGGATGGACTATTTTTATAGCCAGTTGTTGGTCCAGATAATGTTCTTCGGGTGTGTATCCGTCCATTTGAGTTGTAGCTTTGTTTACATAGGTATAACCGGGCTTGGGAACAAGATCATAACGATAGATTGGTTCAGAAGAGCGTTCTGCAAACTCGTAAAATTTGGCTTCACTTTGTGACAGGACTGAAAAAAGAGTGACAAAATATCCTTTTTCAGATGATTGAGTATATACCTGGTACCATTGTCCTAACGCTAGAGAATAATGAGTGAAACTTATATCTTCTCCTGTTAATGCTACATGTCCATAAAGTGAAATCCAGTCAAAATCATCTTCAACAATTTCTGGAATTACTTCGGTAACTGTTTTATTAATAATATTTTCTTTTTTCAGGCCGGTCATATCCTCAAATGCAGCATTTACATCCAGAAACAGGTAATTCACCGCGTTGCCGTTTTCATCAAGGATGATTTTATGACGGGCGTAGCCAAAATGTGATTCTTTAAAGGTTTCATCTGCGGTATTTGGCATAATTTATCATCACTCTTTTTGACCATGATTCGTAGTTCCAGCGATAACAGCCACATCTATCCAAATTAGGCATAATTTATACCATATCAATGGACGTAATTGCCACTATAAATTATTATACACCTCTTATATATAATTTAATATTTTATAAATGTAGTGTTCATTGCCGTGAAGTTGCAGATAGACACTAAAAGATGGAGATACTGCAAGTCTTTATGATGCAAATGGAGATCTGGTTGATACCAGTTGATTATATCAAAAAATACTGAATACATGAAAATAAGCAGGATTATTCCTGCTCATCTCCTTTTAGAGGGATTGTAAAAGTAAAGGTACTACCCTTTCCAACTTCACTTTCAATCCAAATATCTCCACCATGCATTTCCACATATTTTTTCACAAGAGCAAGCCCCAGGCCAGTTCCGCCATACTTTCGTGTTGAAGAAGAATCTGCCTGTTTGAAGGGGTCAAATATGCTCTGGTACTCTTCTTCCGGTATACCTACTCCGGTATCTGAAACCGAGACCTGAATATGGTCATCTATAATTTTGGATTTAATGAATACTTCACCTTTTGCAGGTGTGAATTTAATTGCATTGCTCAGCAAATTATACAGAATTTCCTTGAATTTCATTCTGTCTATTTGTAGATTTATATTACCAGACTCGTTATTGTAATTTAAATAAATCTCTTTTTTGTTTGCCATCGGTTCAATCAATACTACAGTATCATCAATTATTCCTGCAAAATTTACATTTTCAGGTACATAATCCATATTACCGGATTCAACTTTTGAAATATCAAGAATATTATTGATCAAACCCAACAAATGCTTCCCACTTCTATAAACATTTCCTATATATTTTAATTCATTATCATCCAGATGATTAGATGGATTCTTTTCCAATATCTGGGAAAAACCAAGAACCGAATTGAGTGGAGTACGTAATTCATGACTCATATTAGCAAGGAATTCTGATTTAGTACGATTGGCCTCTTCAGCCACAATTTTACTCTCCAATAATGCTTCTTCTGCCTTTTGCCGATTTGCTTCCAGCTCGAGACTATACAAAGCAAATGATATATCTCCAACAACCTCTTTAAATAAACTCATTACTTCTTCATCATAAGCATATTTGTAAGGCACTGCAGCTGAAATAATACCATAGGTTTTATTGGCGTATTCAAACTTTGATACAAATCTTATGGATTGTTTACATTTATCTTCCACAAGACAAGCAGTACATTTTTCTGAAGGTGTGTCAATCACAAAAATCTGATTTTCTTTTAAAGCCTTTCGGGCACAATATGGTAAACCTTTATTTCTTAATTGAGAGAGAAGCAAATCAAAGCCGTTTTCAATCCCTGATTGCCTAACAACTATAGGATTTTGATACTGGTCCAGAAGACTTATCCAGACATTATAGTATCCCTGATTTTCAGTAAGGTTATCACAGATTCCCTGAATCAAATTTATGGGATCTTGTTCTGTTACTATAAGCTGATTTACATTACGTAAAGATTTAAGTATCGAAGTCAAATAATTGATTCTTCTTACATTTTCCTTGCTTTCAGTTATATCACTGATGATACAGTTTGTTCTTTCATATCCTTCAGCACTTTTATTGATGCCTGACGAATTTATGAGTACATCAATAATTTCACCGTTCTTTTTGACCATCTTATACTCTTTATCATTAGAATATCCACTTTCAAGGATTTCCTTAAGAGAGGCAAAAGCTTTGTCGTGATAATCAGGATGAATTGTTTTTGACATGGGATGGCCGATTATCTCACCTTTATCATAACCAAGGACCTGTTTTACCTGGTTATTACAATCCACAATTATACCATTTGAATCTACAGAAGTTATCAGGTTTGCAGCTGTCTCAAAGATAGACCTGTAACGCTGCTCACTTTTTTCCAATAATTCAAAATTGTGGCTGTTTCTCAGGGCTATAGCAGCATATTCACCAAACGTTTTTGCAAGCCAGGCGTCATGCTCTGTGAAATCACCGTCTTTATAGGCAAATCCCAGTATACCTACTGTTTTGCCCTCTACATTTAATGGAGAGAAAAGAACGTTTGGCAAAACCATGTGACCCTCGGGCATATATTTGACCCATTCACTTGCCATGAAGTCATTCTCATAAACCACTTCACCTGTCTCATATGCTTCGGCTCGCAAACCCCTAACTGGCATGGGCAAATCAGGATCAACAGAACACGGCATGCCTCCGTCTTCCAGAAACAGGAGTTCATTTTCTTCACCTGTATCTGATAATAGGGCCACATAACCTGCTTTTGCACCTATGACCCTTGCACATGCATCAAATATATGACGTGCCACTACCTCGAAATCGTCAATTTCCAGAATAGCAGTGGTAGAATTCAAAAGTTCAGTAATTTCTTTTTCTCTCTGTTGGGAATTAGTTAATGCTTCAGAGAGAGCTGATTCTGTATCTTTTTGATTGGTTATATCTTTTACAAAACCAATTACCCTGTTTTCGGATAAAGCAGCAGCGGTAATTCTCCACCACCTTCTGTCTCCCTCTTTAGTCAAATATGGGATTTCAATATCAATTTTTCCTTTATTTTTTGAATCTTCAAACTTACTAATTGCATATTCATGGATATCATGAGGCAGTATATCCAGTAGATTCATTCCAAGTAATTCATCCTCTGAATAACCTGTCATTTCGCAGGCAGCAGGGTTGACATCTACATAATAACCATTTATATCAGTAATAAAAATGCCATCTGGGGCCTGTATAATATAACTCTTGAATTTCGCTTCACTTTGTATTAATGCATTTTCAGCTTCTTTACGTTCAGTAATGTCTTGCCTTGAACCTACAATATAGCGGACTTCATTGTTTTGAAAAATCGGTGTCAATGTGACATGCCACGTCCTTGTACCTGCTGGAAACTCCAGTGTTTCCTCATATGAAACAGTGTCTTTTGAATCGACACATCGCTTGTAATTGGCAGAAAGTTGATCACCTGTTTTCTTTCCTGCAAGTTCCTGAGGAGTTTTGCCTCTGAAATAAGCTAAAGTAAACCCAGTGGAAATCTGGTGCGCTCGGTTGTTACGTATATAGCGGAATGTATTGTTATCGCTTACCTCCATCAAAAACATTGCATCCTGTGTACCCTGGAACACCGTTTGATATTCTTCGGTGAGTTTTTTTATTTCATCTTCACTTTCTTTACGTGCGGTAATATCCAGAATGCTAACCAGAACCATTGGTCCCTTCATAAAATGAATGAGGGATGTCGAAAGGAGAAATGTCAATTCTTTCTTTTTACCTTCTATTAAAAAAGGAAGGGTAGCTTCTACCATTTTATGGGATTGACCCGTAGCAAAAGTATCCATTACTGTGTTTCGAACAGTACATTCATCACAGAAAGGTCCGAATCCACAACCTTTTGGATCATCAAGATGATGAATACATCTTAAAGCTTCACCACCCCGCATTCCAATAAGTTCATCTGGATATTCGCCTGCAAACTTAGCTCCTGAATCATTTATTTTGCGAACTCGTCTTTCTTTATCCACCAGCATCATTATAACGGGAGCGTTTTGATAGATCGCATCAAGTTCTTGTTCATTTTTTAGGATTTGTGCTTCAGATTTCTTGATCTCTGTTATGTCCTGAATAATACCTGTTACAGTATTTTCTTGCGAATCATACTCTGCAACAGAATGTATATCGACAATACAACCATCACTGGGCCTTTTTATTTTGAATTCAACATCGTACTCCCGTTCCCCATTTACAAGTTTCTCCAGTGCATCATCTAACATTGACCTGTATTCAGGAAGAGGAAATTTTTGAATTTCTTTGATGGTATAAATTTTACCAATCTCGAGTCCATATATTCTGTGTGATTCTTCGGAAATAGTTATTGTACCGGTATTGAGATTAAATTGCCAGCTCCCCATATTCCCGATAGATTGTGCTTTTTTTAACTGCCTTTGTTCTTTCTTTGCCAGCAATTCAGCTTCTTTCCTCTCAGTGATATCTATATGCTGTAAAAAAACATCCGTAGGATACGTTTTTGAAAGAGGAGTAATTTTTAGTAAAAACCAGCGATTTTCATCAGGACTGTGACAGGGATATTCAAGTTTAACTATACTTTTTTTCCCAGATATTACATCCCTTATACCTTCTGCTGCAATGGAAGATTCACTTGAATATTCTCCTGTAGCTTCATCACATATTTGCAGGTAATTGGTACCTTCACTACATTGTAATGGGTCCAGATCATTATTTTGAGCAAATTGCTTCCAGCTTTTATTCGTGTAAATAATCGTACCATCTGGAGAGATTATTGCAATATTATCTTCCCATAGGTCAAACAATTCTGTATCAATAGAAGATTTTTTATGTGGAATCAAGTTATGCTCCAAAAAGTCAATTTATATAATATTATATCTCCCATTATATAAATGTATAGACCATGAAGAACCTATTCAATGTTAACACAGACTGGCTCATTCAATATTTGCTATTGATAATTAGTATGTCACAATCAAATCCTTATGGGCAACTGCCTGCCCTATTTTCCATCCCAAAATTGCAAATGTACATTTTCTAGTATATAAAGATAATGCATAAACTACTCTCATGCAATGCTAATTGATAATGAAAAAAGAGTTACATTTTTAAAGCGAAAATCTAATTTGATTGCCTCGTTAATTATAAAATAAGATCTAATAAAACTTATATAGGTTAAAAAAGATATTTTTATTAATTACTATTATCATACCGGGGAGTATAATGACGGGTAATGTTCAATCAACCATATTAATAGTCGATGATGATGAATCCAATCTGGATCTGATGGAATCTTATATGGAAGATGAATATAGTTTGGTATTTGCTTCCAATGGTACTGAAGCACTTGAAAAAGCCAATGAAAGCATTGACCTCATACTACTTGATGTCTTGATGCCCGACATTAGTGGTTTTGAGGTTTGCAGCAAGTTAAAATCCAATCCTGATACCAAATATATACCGGTTATACTTGTAACTGCCCTTTCAAAAAGAGAAAATCTTCAAAAAAGCATTGACTCAGGGGCAGATGATTTTTTGGCTAAACCTGTGGATATGCTTGAAATTCAAATAAGGGTAAAGTCCCTTCTACGTATCAAACACCAGCGAGATACCATTATAAGGGACAAGAACAAGGCTCAAAAATACCGCGATCATCTTGATAAACTAATCAAAACATCCCCAATTGCAATTCTCTACCTTGATGGAAATAGAAATATACTTAATACCAATAAGAGTGCAATACGTTTGCTTGATTATGATGAAGAAGAGATTCTGGGGAAAAATATTTCCGCAATACTTAACGATGATTCAATCCTGAGAATGGAAGATAAAAATGATTTTACGCTTGAGTTTTTACAAAAAAGTGGCAAATCAGTTTCAATGAATGTTTCGACATCACTGGTGGAAGATGAAGAATCCGGCACAGGAATGATAGTCACTATACAAGACCTGAAAAAGCTTAAAGGATTGTTCATTACTCCATTGACTGAAAAAGAATATGATGAAGACGTCAGATTGGAGCTTAATTCGATTGAAAATGGATATTCATATATCGTTGATAATGAAGATTTCAAGACAGGTTATGATGCATTTTCATGTTTTGTCAAAAGTGGGTATCATGGACTTTGTATCTCCAGAATGAATCCTGACCACATTAGAAAAAGCTATGATCTGTATAAAACACCTCTCATATGGCTGACTAAAAATCAAAATAGTACAGACCCTGTTATCGAACCTTCAGAAATATTCAAGATCCATCCTACAATAACAAATTTTATTGAAAAGGTGGAAAATGGTCTTATATTTATTGATGGGCTTGAATATCTGATACTGGAAAATGATTTCCGTTCTATTATTAAATTAATTGAACAAATAAATGATAGTATCATGGCCTCATCATCCAAATTGATCATCCAAATTGACCCTCATACAATGGAGCAAAAAGAATATCATTTGTTTAAAAGATGGATGAGAAAGTTACCGCTTGATACAATTGAAAATATTCAATTGTCACAGTGATAGATGTAATAATTTAAAAAGGGCCAATAATGGAAACAGATGCTTATTTCCTTCCCGATGTACCTCAAATGCTTACTGTGCTTGGATCAAATGATCTTAATTGGAAACACGGCACGGTAACTTTTGACGATAAAGGAATTTGGCTCCCTTCAACAGACGGATGGGAACTTATACCGACAAAAGCAATTGAAATTGTTGGTAGAAAATTGCCTCCTACTTTTTTAAACAAAGTAAAAGCAACGTGTGACGCACCGGAAAGTATTGCTATTGATTACCAGAAGAAATCTTTTTTCAGTTCTCGCTATATCACTACCAGTCTTGTTTTTGCGGCTGAGGAAGAGTCAATTACTGCAATACGCCATTATTTTAATAAAGAAGTAGGTCTCCAAAAGGATGCAATTCTGCAGGAACTCAATAATGAACACCTGAAGATGCTATTACTGCTGGCAAAAGGAATAAATCGTACGAAAATGCTGGCAACTATGTTTGATAACAAAGAACTTCTTGTCAAGAAATTGTTAAAGCAATTAATATCAATGGGTTTTATTGATGAATCTGCCAACCTAAAACCCCGTGGTATGACCTATATTAATGAATTTTTTGGGGAACATACACAGACAAACAAAGAGTCTGATTTTCCAGATGGTGACCCGGAAAAAACATGCGTATCCGGCAAATTAACTGAAGGAAACGTATGGATTGAACATAGTCGGAATGGCTCTTTTGTATCGGGGAATGTAAGCAATAGTGATTTATTTGCTTTCATTCCTGTGGAAATACAATCTGTAAAGATGGGTGAAATGAATGAAAATACACAGAATTTGACTATTTATACGGCAATGGAAACCAAAATAAATCTGCATTCGAAGGATAGGGTACTACTTTCTGCCATATATATTGCACTTGAAAGAACCTGTGAACCCTATTACAGGATACTTTCTTTCTTGTACACAGGAAACACAGATGAAGAAAAAATTGCAACAAGGCTTGCTATTCCCCTGCAAAGACTTAATGGAATGATCAACAACCTTAAAAATGGTGGATATATTGGTTTTGATAATACCCTGCTTTCATCCGGATTTGATAAACTAAATTTACAAATCAGTAAAATTAATAATAGCAGCACCTCTTATATTAAACATAGCTCAAAACAAAAAGATCTGAATCGAGAAAGTGAAAGAAAGAAACTTCTTGAAAAAATAGGTGGTATCCAATGAGATTTATTGATACGGTACAAGGATTAAACAATATTTTTAACAATGATATTCCAAGGGGTAGCATAATTTTGGTGACTGGTCCCCCAGGAACTTTAAAATCAGGTTTGACTTTTTCCTTCCTATCCAATTACCTGGAAAACAGTGAGGAATATGGTGTTTATATTACCCTTGAAGAAAGCAAGGCGAGTCATCTGAGAAATATGGATAGTATGGGACTGAAACTTTCAGACAGGCTTTTTATTTCAGACTATAGTGATTACAGGTTGAAATTTGAAGAGGCGTCTGGAAATGAGGACCTTATGGAAGTTATCGGCAATAATATAATGAAATACAAAGAAAAAAAAAGAGATAAGTTTACCTGCCTGGGGATCGATTCTCTCGGTGCACTTTACTCTTTGATGGACACAGAACCAACCAAACTCAGAAAACAACTGTTTCATCTTTTCGAACCCCTGAGAAGAGAAAATATAACAACGTTCGTTGTATTTGAAACATATGATATCATTGGCCAGACCCAACAGTCAAGTGGCATGGAAGGTTATCTGTCAGATGGCATTATAGATATGATGATTAAAACAAAGGATAATTCATCCCAGAGGTACATACAGGTAAAGAAAATGAGAGCAACGTCTCACAGTATGGATCCTCACATACTTACTGTTTCAGGGAATGGTATTGAAATCTACAAAGATACGACATTCTGAAATTAAAGTGGGGATGTACCTGTTCCAATAATTATCAATTGTGTTTCCCCGGGAGGATTCCCCCCTTCTGGAATTATTTTCTTCTCCCTTATATATAGGGATATCTGGTTTTTTTTGATACCACAACTTTTCGGTTCTGTAGAAACCCTTACCTCTAATTACCACTAATACATTATTTTCTTAAAAGAAGTCCCTGTGTGATTTTCCCATAAAAACACAAAGAGAATGAAGGTGTTTTGTCAATCGATTATATCATTACCTCTTTGCCGATATACACAAATCCATCAATACCAATATGTTTCCTCTCAAGAATACCAATCTCACCATCAAACTTATGCTCCGGATGGGTCTCTAAGGATATATTTGTATTACACGAAGCTTCCTGTATTTAGCACGTTTATTCAGCCA
This sequence comes from Methanohalophilus halophilus, assembly GCF_001889405.1. NCBI lineage: Archaea > Methanobacteriati > Methanobacteriota > Methanomicrobia > Methanosarcinales > Methanosarcinaceae > Methanohalophilus > Methanohalophilus halophilus. The sequence goes on along the minus strand of NZ_CP017921.1, from coordinate 1,600,707 downwards.
TTTATTAACTTCCTCTGTAACCTTCCTGGCCCCTGCAGGCTTAAGCCTTAGAGCATAAGTTTCTGTACGGATGAAGTCCTGTGTATCCCTAACATCTCTTTCAATCAGATTCAGATCTGCACGTCTAAAATCAAAAATAAAGTTTCTATGGATAGCAAAAAAAGAAAAATATAGATTATATAAGACTCTTTTATTCCACGGGAATGCAGAGTCTGGTTGATATGCTTTCACAAAGCAAATTTATTTATCTTTTGTTTTCCAGATTGCTTTGATTTCAGCGATATCTATGTGAGTGTATTCCTCGCCTCCTTTTGTCCACTTGAGGCTGAGTATACCATCGGCACATTCAGCAGCTATTCCTTTATACAGATCTTTTCCCCCAATATCAATCGTAACTTCTTTGTCCATATAGTACTTTTCTATAAATTCCTGTTTCATTCTTATAACCCCACTTTGTACAAAAGGTGATTTTCTTCACCTATTATAAAGCATGGGTTTCAAAGATAAGTATTTTTTCGTCAAAAAATCAACGGCAAACTGCCCCTGGAGGATCCCCTTTCTTCCATTCAGAATAAGACATAGCAAGGGTCTTGTGCCTTTATTGCTCTGGATCATCCCTTCAATCAGATTCCAAATGAAAGAAATATTTGTCTCAAAATGCAATACCAGAAGATTGAACTCAATTGAGGCATCCAATTTCTTAAAACAAGTCATATAAGAACATTGCAATTAATCCAGGCTTAAGCTTTCTTTAAAAGCCAAATACAATAAATAATTTATAATGTCTTTTGGAAATTTATAATTATTGTTTGGTTGATTGTGATGGGTAAGTCAAAGTGAATGCAATCTGTTTTAATAAATTAATAACTTTTTCTATTAATAAATATTAAATTTTTTAAATAAATTAAATAACAAACTTTTATTTATACAAATAAGAGGAAGCCGATTAAACTTCCTTCAATTAATCCTTTTCTCTCCTCAACACAAGTACAACCGCAAGTCCCAGCATTCCAATAATCAACAGGGGGTTCGCAGTCGGCACATCGAAGTTGGGTTGTGGATTAGGTTCAAAAGGTTTTGTTATTTTCTTGGTTACACTGTCCGGCACACATCTGTATGGATCCACAGTTAAGGTTACACTGTATCCCCCATCATCAGGGAATTCATGAATTGGATTCTGTTCAGTAGAATTATTTCCATCTCCAAAATTCCATTCATAAGTGTATGGCGCCATTCCTCCATATGTAGCATCGTTGAATTGGACAGTAGTGTCATTAATTCTGTACCATGAAAAGTCAGCTACAAGTGGGCCGGATTCACCAAGATACCCTGTAACCGTTATATTACTCAGATTTGCATTCCCATAGTCGTGGCCTTCGGGATCAGAAGGAGACCAAAGACCGGCAAAAACCTGCATGTGTTGCATATCACCCTTGAAACTCAAACCCGCTGGATAGTTTGTTGGTTCATCGTCATCCCCTGATACATAGAAACCCTGAGAATAGCCATTGACAGTGGCAAACATAACACCCAGACCATTGTCAATCGAATAATAGGTTATGACTATATCGTAAACTCCACTGGTATTATACCTAAGTCCATCTCCACTACCTACGCCACCAGGGCCTTTATTTCCCCACGATTCCGCTTGCCATTGATCTACACCATCTCGATCAAACCATATTCCAAAATTGTCTCCGCTTCCAAATGGTGTCAGGACTTCATTCCAGTTATCACCTAAAACATCATAGTCCCCTTCGCCTCTTCCACCGGAAGCCTGAAGTGCATGTTTATCATCCAAATCCTGCGTTTCATTTGGTAAATCACCGTTTTCAGTAAACCCATCGCTGTCAGTCCATGTATCGCTGTCAGATACCATCCAACCTCCGCATTTGCCCTGATACGTATTAAAGGGCCCGGGGTTGAAATCAGGTGCCCCTTCCCCACGAAGTCCAACTTCGGTGTACCAAGTTTGCCACGGCTGAAATGTAGACCAATTTCCCGGTTGATTGAGACCGTTCATATCAATGGTATAGGAAAGTGTCAAGTTGCCCTGCGTCAAGTTCCAAACGTCATCCCAATGTGTAGCTTCATAGGGAGCATCCAGAGTTACATTACCGTAGTTTTTCGATACCTGCTCATCTGCAGATGCTATTCCTGATAGCATGAGAAACAAAACTGCTGCGATTGTCATATACGCTTTTATCCACATTCAAATTACCCCCAGAAATTTAGTACCATCCCACATTATGAAGAAATGTGTAGTCTACTGATTAGTTGGGTGGAAATATGTTATATAGTACAAAGAATCTGCAGTTAGAACAGTTGTTTCTAAAATCTGACTTTTACATAAACATATGTAAGAGGTGATTTTTACAGTATTACAGTTTGTATATACTGGTTTTTGCTAAAATTAAATTTAGTGTGATGGGTAAGTACAAAAAACAAACCTTCGTCGTGGTAAACCGATTTGGTGGTAAGTGGGCGACACATGTCTTTTCTATCTACATATAGATATCTTACCCATCACTATACTATAATAGATGTTTTGATACGGGATATAATGAAAAGAACGAATGGTTCTGAATTTTGTTATCCAATTCTTCAGTATTAACAATCAGCAGAACTTATTTTTTGAGTTCACTTATCCTGCCTGCAAGTGGGTCGAGTTCATGTCTGATCGTTGCCAGCTTCATCATTAAAGGTTGTGTTTTTACAATCTACCTATAACCCCGCACTACACAGCAAGGTTATAATGCTCAAAAAATCAAGGTTTATCTTTCTTAAGACAAATGTACCAGTCGGAACATTTCAATTCCTTATCTTCCATGCGATTCTTTGCATCTTCATAGGAAAGAGGAGTAGGTTCTATGACGTCATCACCGGGATTCCAGTTAACAGGAGTGTGTATTTTTTCTGAATCCGTTTTCTGGATCGCCTGCAGGATACGTTTTATTTCATCAAGGTTTCTGCCATTGGAAAGTGGATAAAAGGCCATATACCGGATGCGTGATTGCGGGTCGATTATGAATATTCCCCTCACCGGTTGGGTATTCATGATTTCGTTATCATCAGTTGCCTTGCTTGCCTGAATATCCTGCATATAGCGCATATATCTTTTGTTCTCAGAAGGCTGGAGCAAACCATATTTTTTAACTATTGACAACCCATTGTCTTCGACTATAGGAAATTCCACATCTATGCCCGAGATACCGTTGAATTCCACCTTTTCCTTTATCGAGCGTAACCAGGAAATATGTGAATGGACACTGTCAACTGACAGGCCAAGAAGTTCAGTATTTAGCTGCCTGAATTCTTCCTGCATCTTTGCAAACACCATGAACTCGGTGGTGCATACAGGTGTAAAGTCTCCCGGATGGCTGAAAAAAATTACCCATTTACCTTCGTAATCTTTTGGAAAATTCACTTCTCCATGTGTGGTACGGGCCCTGAAAAAAGGAGTAACTTCCCCCATCATTGGAATTCTGGTAGTCATACATTCATTTTGTTCCACAATAACACCCCATTTGTCTGATCATTCTTATATTCAGTTGGTAGCTGTATATTTAGGTTTTTACAATTTTTATTTTATCTATTTATAATAAGGGTTGCATTTTTTTATCCTGTCATAACCCCATACTCCAAAAACGTGAACGTGGCATTTTTGATTGTATCTTCTTGTAATTAGGGTTTATATATATTTAAATTTTTTCGAAAAGTTCGGCATATTGATATATACCAATTGACTATGCTTAACTAACGAAACGAATCTGAAAGATATCATAAAGTATCTGACAGATCAGGAGTGGTATAAATGGTGGAAACAAGTCTAACGGAGAGTCTATACACGGCTATAGGGGATGCCTTTTCTTACATTCCTGAAATAATTGCCGTAATTATCTTTGTACTAATTGGCTGGATAGCAGGCAGAACACTGGGAAAAATAGGTGCGAAGTTGATTGAGAAAACCGGTTTGGATAATACGGTTGATAACACATTTATAGGAAATATGCTGCAAAGAGCTGAAATTACAACAAAAGATTTTTTCGGCGCTTTAATTAAATGGTTCGTATACATTATATTTGCAGCAATAATTATTGATTATTTGGAGATAGGTGTAGTAGCAGATTTCATAACCTTGTTACTTGCTTATGTGCCTCTGGTTATAGCAGCAGCCATAGTACTTGTAATCGGTCTCATAATCGTTGATTTTGTTGCTCGCACAACTGCAACGATACTTTCAGCAACAGGCGTGGATGAAAAACTTGAACAGGGACCCGCAGGAGGACCTATAAAAGCATCAAATATGAAACCCTCGACAATAATCGCCGGAGTTATAAAATTATTTGGTTACCTGTTTTTCATTGCAGCCGCAGCCAACATCTTGCAGCTGGAATTGATTACTGATTTCCTGGTTGCTGTGACAGCATATATTCCAAGATTGTTACTGGGAGTCGTAATTCTCGCTCTCGGCTTGCTATCCGTGGATTTCCTTATGGATTACATAAAGGCCACTATCCGGGAGATGGATGTAGAGGGGGCCGAGGTCATTACTCCATTGCTTAGAGGATTTTTGTTTCTGGTAGTAGTCCTCATTGCACTGGATACCATGCTTGTGGACACAGGTATTCTATATACATTCCTGGAACCATTGGGATGGGGTATTGCTGTAGTAGTAGCCTTTAAGTGGGGTGTAAAGGACGCTCTTGTGGAATACACAAAGCAAAAGAAGTAAAACCCTCTTTCTTTTTTTTCTTCAAATAACCTGATTTTCATTTAGCGCAAACTACCCTTAGAGGATCTTATTTTCTTTCATTGCAGAATAAGACATATTGAAGGTCTTCTGATCAACTCCTCTGACTCTCCCCTGTCAATCAGATTCAGAATTGTAAACTAAACAATAAATCAGGCTTCCGCAAAAAAAACCTACATGAACATCAGGATCATCAACATTAATACCTTCACTTATTCCACCACAGGTAAAACATACTCATAATTGAGCATAACATTAACTTTATACAAAATAAGGTGTAGAACTATAAGAGGAATCCTGAATGGAAAAACGCTGGCAGTTAATATTTCTGGTAACGTTCATTGCGGCAATAATTGCATACATTCTTTTACAGGCAATTGATAAGCCTCTCGAAATGATAGACAGAGCGGCAGGTCTTTTTGCATATTATTTCATCTTTCTGGCAATCCTGTCCTCTGAATACATGAAACAGATGAAAAAGGTGTTCGGGCAGGGTTTTATCAGGGTTCATCATCATCTTGCACGTCTTGGGATTTCATTGATGCTGCTTCATCCAATTGCATTTGCATTTGAGAAACAAAGCATATCGATCTTTATTCCTGTTTTCTATCCGTTAATGGAGTTTCTGGAACTTGCAGGCAGGCCGGCTTTCTATCTAATTATAATAGCAGTGGCAGCAGGTGTCTACAGGAAACATTTTATCCGTAAGTGGAAAAAAATCCACTACTTGAACTATCCGGCCTTTTTGCTGATCTTTATTCATTCCTGGTTAATTGGAACAGACCTGAATTCCGGTATTATGCAGTTACTCTGGGTTTGTATGGCCCTGGTAATCGCAGCAATTTTTGTACACAAGCACATCATAAATCCCCGAAAGAGTATGTGAACTGTAACGTGGTACAAACAATAAAATATTCAAATTAAAAGGCTTAACAGCATTTGCATTCTGTTTCATGTTATGATAAAAATGCTAAAACCCAATTTCTCCTTCAAACCTCATAATTCCCATTTTAAGAGGTATTTATAAAGCCATAAATGCCTCACAATATTATTCACTTCACAGCCATGCATATATCAAGGATATGGTGTCCTTGAGGATGTTCTTCGGGAGAGTTGAGATATATCTCATAACTTGCTCTGGATATATCAATTTCAAAGTTCTTCTGCATCACCCACCCAACAATCTTCTCCCATACAGGACCGTATTCTTCTGCTCCTGCCAGCTCCACACGCATTACCACATACTTTCCTCCGGGAAGTTTTTTCTTTTTGATTTCCCCTTCAACTTCAACGTCATCCTCAATGGTCATGCACACGTCTACCTTAAGTTCTTCCGGCGGGGTAACAGCGGGGTCATCATAGTAGGCAGACATCAAAAGAGTATCCGGTCCCATCAATTGTTTAGGACCTGCCCAGCTAAAAAGTTTACCAAACAATTCTTCAAAGACACTGGCATCTCCTACATAGTTGCCAACAAACGAAACGCATGCTACATTCCTTTCGTCTAATTCTGTTATCACGGGTTCCTTTATAATTTCCAAACTATCATCCACCTTAAATTCCAAAATCACTTTTGTATCCTTTACTAGATAAAACCATAGTAAAGCGGGTGAAAATAATAGCTATTTTTCAAAGGAAAGAGAATCGATTTACACCTGTAGCAAAACAATAAATCAAGATCCTGCATGCCAGTAAAATCGAAACCATTCTGCCGGTTTTTAGCCATAGCAGATACACATTCTTTATTTTAAGACCTGTTTCAAAACTACTATTGCATTAGATTCATATCTTTTATAAATATGATACAAGAGTCAACTGTTAGAAAATTACATATAAAATAACCCTAAAAAGTATTATGCTTAAATGTGTCAAGCTCGTTACAATAAATGTGATGGGTAAAGGGAGGTTGAAAGATGAGTGAAATGTTAGAAACTGCAAGAAAGTTTTACGAAGCATGTGAAACGGGGAAGGGATGGGAAGAATGCAAACAGTATTGTCATCCTGAGGCAACATTTTCTGCCCAGGCAGCAGCACTGGACGGAATAACCACTGTGGAAGGATACACCAACTGGATGAGGGACTTACTGACTCCAATACCGGACGGTCACTATGAACTGCTTTTCTTTGCAGAGGATGAGGAAAGGAACAGCGTTGCAGCATGTGCAGTATTTCATGGTACACAGACAGGTCCTGGAGGTCCTGTGCCACCAACCGGTAAGACTGCTGCAGCCGACTATGCCTATCTGATGCAATTCGAAGGGGATTTAATCAAACACATGACAAAGATCTGGAACGATACAATTACCCTCCAGCAAATCGGATGGGCCTGAAATTTTTTCGTGATTGATCACAGGAAAGGGACAAACCCTCCTTTTTCTTCTTTTTAGAATTTTACAATTGAATTCTGTAAATAGAGGATTTATTTTACACAATAATCTAAGCGATATTTATAATCCAAAGCATGAAATTTTAAAGCCGGTTTAACATTTCGAAACAAAGAGTATATATGTAATACTCAACTACATTAATCTTAATCAGACCTGCTTAATAATGGGTGGTATGAGCGGGCTGGGGAGTGGGGGTACAAAAAAAGGTAATTACCCGCTCATCAACAAAGAATGGGTTTTCGCCGTATATACATGTTTTGCCCTGATTTCTAACCTTAATAATGATTAAAGGCATCTAGCTAAAGCATTGTACATAAATGCATACAAAAATATCATAAAAACAGTAATATTATAACACACACATCTTAACTAATTCATAATGAGACTGGCATAGAATTATTTTTTAAACAAATACAATGGTGTTATTAATGACTGCACTTATAAATTCTTAAAGGAACATAGAAATGTCTGAAGAAAACAAGCGCAAGACAGCATTCATGATGGCTATAATAGTGGGGTTTCTTGATATCCTTGTACTTTATCTCGGGACAATCAGGCCAGATCACATAGGCTGGGCGGTAGCCAGTACAGGAATAATAACTTTTCTGGGAACATTGATGTTGATCAACCACCTTTCCAAATCCACAGACTTCGATAAAGGGGAAGTCAGGAAAGCAATGACAGGAGCTTTCATTGTGGTCTATTTTTCACTTGTATCACTGCTTACATTAACGGATATAGGTATCTCAGATACAGAGTTAGCCAAAACCATTATCGCTCATTTCACCTACCTTGTAGGAATTGTTGTTGTATTCTACTTTGGATCCCGGGCAGTTGAAAACTATTTAAACCTGCCTCAGAAACCGGGGAAATAATGATGATTTAGGCAGCAAAGAAGAGAGGCAAAAGTACCTGTACCTTCTTCTGTACTTACCCCGTAAGCAGGATATTCAGTAATATTCACTTTTGCCGGGAATAATCCTGTGTACCCGTTGTTGATACTTCCTGTATTCATCACCAAACTGTGCTACCAGCCTTGTTTCCCAGTGCAGCGACCCCAGGTACAGGTATATGCTCGCCAGCAGGTATATCACAAGCAGGTTTAATGTCATGAATGGAGTAAACCAGATGATAATCAATCCTGTAAGCAGGAAAGGATCCCTCACCCACCGGTATATACCCTGGATATTCAGGGATTCAGAATTATTATTGGGACCAGCCAGCTGGGCACCAATCTTGAACCTGTGTGGAGCATCCCGCAAAGCCCTCGGTGCAACCAAGGCGGCAGCCAGCTGTACCCCCACCATCAGCCACCTCCACGGAGAAGGCACAATGTATAAAAAGGGACCCGGATTTTTGTAGAGCAGGTAGACAAGAGGCAAAATTGTAATAACTGCAATGAGGCTGTATGCCGGCATATATAGCGTTTCTGCCCGGGAACCCAGAACCCTCATGAGTCGGCGTTTGAATGGCAGGCTGGCCAAAAAACTATGAATGGCTGCAAACGCCACAAGGCAAAAAACAAGTATAATAGTAGATGAAACCAATTCCAGCACTCTCCTTTTTGTTGAATGAAACTTATTTATTATTTTTAATATAACAATAATCTGTAATATCTTTGCGCAAACTAACTATCTAAATGTTACGAAAAATTGTGGTTTTGTTCCGAATGCAATAACTACGAGACACCGCTAATATTTACTTATACATAACAAAAATATATTAACCTGGCCTTTGTTCATAACAAATCAATTTATCAGGCAGCATATACCACATTGGATATGTATGGTTGGTGAACAAATTTCTATTGGATTAGTGAAAACACTTCTACGATCACTTCAGGATACTAATACAGCAATCTCCCGGCAGCAGGGCAAATTCACTTTGCTTGCTTACCAATATGAGTGAAAAAATACTGAATGTTACATGTGTATTCGTGATTGGATACGGAGAAAAAAGGAGTATCTACAAAAAAATTACTGATTACGAACAATTCACTACCGAGACCCAAACCGGCCAGATTACACATATAAAGAGTATCCAGGAAAGACCCCTGTATCCGGGAGATTTGATCTGTCTGGGTAGATTTGATTCACTGTTGCAAAAATTAGAAAATTCAGAAAATGAGCCGATCCATAATCTGGAAATACGGGTTGTAGCTTTTTTTGGTGCCAGGGATGAACCTATAGGAGCCTAACGAAGGTTTCTGGTTCATTCAGAACAGGGAGGATTTATAAGGCAAATTATCCCAAATAGTCTAAAAACAGAACAAATGACCACGTTTTTAGAAAGAAGGGAAATTGGATACTGGATACAGGATTGCCTCAATGAGGAGCCCGACTGAGCAAATTTATCCAAATATTAACAAGCCGCTTCAAAAACTCTTGGCAACGAAAATTTGTTATTGCCAGACTTCTATATCATACACTTAAATTCACCTGATATTTTATTTCATGAGAAAAAACAGTATCCACGATTTAGGAAAGACAAAGATCAAACCTGATTGTACTTACAGAATTTAAGCGGAAGCACATATATACAATACTGAACAATTTTTATAGGGAATAAATACATCAAAAATATTCTTCGTTTGGGGGGAATGGGGGATGAAAATGAACTGGGCTACCATGCCTTTGAGAGCAAAGTTAATCCTTTCAATAGTCATAGGCCTTTTCCTGGTACTGGCAGTTACAACTGCAGTCATTATTTCTACAGCGACCTTCCAGCAGGAAAAACTGGCATACCAGCAATCGATTGAAACCACAAAAAACCTCGCTAACAAGTTTAACGGGGACATGCAAAGTAATCATGCAATCGGACAGACAATTGCTAATTCCATGGTGGAGTACGAGTCGGGAAACAGAGATGAAGTTAATGCTATCCTGAAAAGATTGCTGGTTGAAAACCCCAACCTTATCGGAACTTATGTTGCTTTTGAACCGAACGCCTTCGACGGAAAGGATGAATTGTATGCCGATACCTTCGGGCATGACTCTACTGGCCGTTTCATACCCTACTGGACCAAGATCGGTGGGTCCCTACACCTTGAACCTTTACTTGAGTATGAAACACTGGACTATTACCAGGGGCCAAAGAATACAAAATCTGAAGTTATCACCGAACCATATCTGTATCAGGGAGAGTTGATCGTAAGTTATGTTACACCGGTTACCAGGGACGGGAAATTCATCGGTATAGGTGGTGTAGATGTTTCCCTGAATTACATTGACGAGGATGTTAATCAGGTAAGGGTCTTTGACACAGGATATGCACTTGCAGCCAGTAAGACGGGAATTCTGTTGTCCCATCCTGTAAATAAGGAATGGATCGGGACAAAGACATTGACAGATTTTGAAGATCCAAAAATCGTTTCAATGGCAAAAGATATTAAAAATGGAACTGGGGGAAACATTGAAACTCTGGACCCCACAACAGGTAAAGAAGTAATAATGTTCTATGAACCGGTTAAAACCGGAAATTATTCTTTTATACTAGTGGTACCAAAAGACGAAATGCTTGCAGGAGTAACGGCTCTCAGGAACGAACTGATTATTGTTTCTGTTATCGCTCTTTTTTTCATGGGTGGTCTGGGTTACATGATTGCATTATCCGTTACAAGGCCTATTGACGATATTGTTGATGATTTCAAGTATATATCGGATGATGCCCTGCATGGTAAACTTGATTCGAGAGCAGATACTGAAGTTGAGGTTGACTTTAAAGAAATACCTGTACGTTTAAATGAGATTCTGGATGCACTCAAGAAAAATTCCGATGAACTGAAAAAAGTCAATGAGGAACTTAAATCGCTGGACAGGATGAAGGATGAGTTCCTCTCAAATGTCAGCCATGAACTGAAAACTCCCCTTACATTAATCAAAGGATATACAGAACTGCTTTGTGAAGGAAAAATGGGAGAACTCAATAAAGAGCAAATCGAAGTGCAAAATAAAGTTGTTCGCAATGCAGAAAGATTAAAGAGGTTGGTTGATTCTCTGCTGTATCTGAGCAAGATACAAGCATCAAATATAGAATATGTCTTTGAAACAGTAAAGGTTAGGGAAATTATAGAAATTATTTTGGAAGACATGAGAATGCTAGCGGATCAAAAAGGAATTGAACTGGAAATGAATTTGGAAGAAGATCTGCCCAAAATCAATGGTGACAGGGACAAACTCACGGACATGATTACAAACATCGTAGATAATGCCATCAAATTCACCCCCCGCGGAGGTAAAGTAACCGTTACCAGCTTCAAAAAAGAAGGGGACATAAATATTGTTGTGAAAGATACAGGAATCGGTATCCCTGAAGACATGATCGATAAACTTTTCCAGCGTTTTTACCAGCTGGACGCCTCACGCACACGTAAGTATGGGGGAACCGGCCTTGGCCTTTATATTTCAAAGACAATAGCACAAGCACACCACGGGGATATCTGGGCCACAAGTGAGGGTCAAGGAAAAGGCACGGAAGTGCATATCAAAATTCCAATCCCGGATTCAAACGTTAGATTGTAAATTGAAAATGTTTGCAGAAGGGAATATCTACAATATAGAACGCAAGAGAAACAGGTACATTAAAGAAAAAGAAAATAATTTATTCACCGGTAAAATGGTGAATAATCAAATCATTCAATACAGCAGTTATTTATCGCCTTTCCTCAGGCTTTTCATTTTTTCAAGTTCCCCCTCAAGTTCCCGAATCTTCATTTCATCGATAGAATCCGCATAATCCGCAAGTTCCTTATCAGCTGTCTGAAGAGTGCTGTGCAGCCTTTCTACTACATTCTTCTCCAGATTCAACCTCTGTTTCCTGGTCTCACTAACAAGGTCCTCGACAAGTACTTTCCCTTCTTCCTTGCTGATGGCACCTTCATTGACCCTTGTCTTTACAAATTCCCTTATTCGCTCTTCGGACATAGCTGCCAATCCTGCACCAATCAATGCAGTTGCACCTAAAAGACCCATCTTCTTTATCTTTTCCATATATAATACCCCATTACTGATCAGATAGGATTCACAATCGGCATGAGTTAAAGTCAACCAATAAGTCAATCTACTATATTTGAAACCAGGGACAAACCCACCATCTGTCTTTATAATAACAATGGATGACTGGATGCCGATTCAGAAATTCACAACTCCCCGATTTGTGTTTCCCGTCTAGATAATAATAGGTACAACTAAATATATATTTGTTGGGGCTTAAAGAAGAGGCTACAGTTTAATTTTATAAATATCCATTGTATTTATTTCAGGAAGAATCTTCTTCCTGATTATTGAATACCTGATTGCCCAGTTCCGTTACATCGTAGGTATCCGTTTCAGGATTGTATTTTAACAAACCATCTTTTGCCATTTTATCCAACATGGACTTCATTATATCGTCTGTCATTGTTTTGACCTTTTACTCATTTTAAGATAATATCCACAAAGCCCGCGTAGCAACCATAGACATTAAGGCAAAATTAATACATGTTGTCAGAGTATATTTAATATATTATTGCAGGGGGAACTAAATGAACGAATTTGGGTACTATGGTTATGGTTACCATACTGTGGTGGGTATGTTTGTATTTGTCCTGATTATAATAGGTATCGGTTTATTGATCAAATGGCACCTCGGAAGAAACAAATAAAAATACAAAAATAAGTTTGCAATTGCCTAAAATATAAATTGTGATAATAAGAGGTGAAACAATGAACAGAGGTTTTTCAAAAGATTTGAATGAATTGATGCAATTTCCCACAGAGGGAATATTCAGTACAGTACTGGCAAAATCAGATACCTATAATTACACACTTATGTGTCTTGCAGGTGGAACTGATATTGATGAACATACATCCACAAAAACAGGCGTGGTCCAGATCCTGAAAGGAAAGGGTGTCTTCCGTTTATCTGGAAATGAAATCGAAATGAAAGAAGGTACTTTCATTTTCATGCCTGCAAATGCACCTCACTCCCTTCAAGCCCAGGAAGACCTCGCAGTACTTCTGTGCCTGACTAAGTAAACCAATTACATGATAAAAGGAATTATGAATTAACCAGCCACTGATATGGATAAAAGGGAGGAGGGGTTGTATGAAGATAATGATCATAAATGGTTTTCCAGGAAGCGGGAAAACGACAACAATCAAGCAAATCGCAAAAAGTTTGATCGATAAGGGGAAAAAAGTTGTTATAATATTTACCGAGGAAGGGGAAGTCAGTTATAGTGATATCAAAAACACAAATATCATCACAAAAGAAGTGATAAACGCCTGCGTTCCCTGCAGCCTCAGGTTCAATCTGGAAAACACCTTGAAAAATGCAACCAGTGAAACAAATCCTGATTTTGTTATTATCGAACTTCTATCAAGTGCATCCCCGTCCCAGATAAAAGCAAGCCTTGAACCGATGAATATCCCGGATATATCTTTTGCTCCTGTTGTAAATATTGTAGATCCTAAAACCTTCATAACTGATGTTGGTAAATTGCCCCAATTTGCCATCGACAGGATCAAAGAAGCCGATATAATCTGTTTGAACAAAACAGAATCTGCAAAAGATGAAACTATCAGAGATGTAAAAGATTTTCTCCGTAATTCCAACCCTGATTCAACCATAATGGGAATTTCTGCACATAAACCTGATGAAGAATTTAAATCATTCCTGGATCAATTGCTAAATAAAGATAAATCTTAATCACAAATAATAGTCACTATAAAAGGTGGGGTAAACATGATTTTCGGGCGTATAAAATCAGAAGGAATTGCACATCTGTCATATTTCCTGGGTTCCGGGAATGAGGCTGTGGTAATCGATCCGCGCAGGGATTGCCAGATTTATGTGGATATGGCGCGCAAAAATGGAATGAATATAAAATATATTTTTGAAACACATCGCAATGAAGATTACGTAATCGGTTCAAAGCAGTTGAAAAACCTCACTGATGCGGATATATACCATGGTATAAACCTGGATTTTGAATATGGGAATACCTTAAAGGATAAACAAACTTTCACATTCGGTTCATTGAAACTAACAGCCCTGCACACACCGGGCCATACAGATGAAAGTATGTCATATGTGCTAACAGACCTTAATTCAAATGAGGCTCCTGTAATGGTATTTACAGGTGACACATTGTTTGTGGGGGATGTGGGAAGAACAGACCTTTACGGACCCGACGAAACTTCACAGATGGCATCAAAACTATATGACAGCATTTTTAACAAAATACTGCCACTGGGAGATGAAGTAATACTCTGTCCCGCCCATGGTGCCGGTTCTGTTTGTGGTGGTGCCATCTCAGAAAGGGAACACAGCACTCTGGGACTGGAACGTATTCATAACCCCGTATTACAAAAAACTGAGAGGGACAAGTTTGTAAAACATAAACTTGCAGAGCATCACGAGTATCCCCCTTACTTCAGGAAAATGGAAGAATACAATCTCAGGGGACCACCAATCCTGAAATGCCTGCCTATTCCTCAAATGCTTTCCCCACAAGAGTTCAGGGAAGAAATGGAAAAAGGGGCTATAGTTGTGGATACACGTATGCCTCATTCTTTCGGCGGAGCCCACATCAAGGATACATACAGCATCTGGCTGGAAGGCCTGCCTTCTTTTGCAGGCTGGTTTCTTCCCTATGATAAACCAATACTACTGGTTATGGAAGAAAAAGAGCAGCTGGATAGAGCTGTAAAATATCTGGTACGTTTGGGCTATGATAATATCAAAGGTTTCCTGGAAGGGGGAATTTCCGCCTGGTATATGGAAGCTTTACCTGTGGACGGATTCCACCTCATATCCGTGCATGACCTGAAAAGGAAGCTGGATGAAAATGAAAAAATGGTTATCCTGGACGTGCGAGGTCAGGATGAATGGGAAGCAGGACACATAAAAAGATCCACACATGTATACGTAGGGAATCTGGAAGATAATCTGGACAAACTGCCCGATAAATGTCAGGTAGTTGTCTATTGTGGTTCTGCGAGACGTTCCAATATAGCGGCTTCAATTTTGAAAAGAAACGGATATAAAAAGATATATAATGTCCTTGGTAGCATGGCTGCATGGAAGAATGCAGGATATGAAATCGTGAAATGACTGTATTATGATTACAGTGGAGTGGGATAGCCCCGGTATCTGAAAATGATTAAATAATTGAATTGCCCAATGACTACCAATGAAATTCATAAAATCAATTGTTGCTATTCTTTTCCTTTCTGCAATACTACTTACCAGTGGATGTGCAGACGACACAACTCGATCTGTAGTCCAATCAGGTGTTGTGGAAATCGAAGGGGAAAATATCAAGGAAACCGTACAGTATGATGAGGAAAGCATCGATCTGTACATAAATGGTGACTCCATTAACGTTGTTGTGGAATGGGGAACCCGTGTTGATAATGCCACTATTACCGGCAACAATATCGAAGTCCTATTCAAAGATGGAGCAAGTATTGAGGAAATCTACCTGAGTGGGTCACGCATAACCGTCATGGTGCCAAAAGCTCAGTATCCGTTTATACAAAAGGAAGGCAATGATGTTGGAGTGGTATACTATTAATTCACTTTCCCAACTCAAGACTTAAGTGCAAATAATCTTTTTATCAGCACTTTTGTCTCTTTACATTAGGACCTTCACAGGTATCCTGCACAACAAATCCCTCTTGCGCAATTTTATCCCTTAAAGCATCTGCGGTTTCCCAATCCCTGTCATTTCGGGCCTGCTCACGGATCTTTACAAGTTCCATTATCTCTTCTGGCACTTCCCCGCCTTCTTGTGCAAAAATGCCAAGGGTATCTGCAAACTTCCTGTAAAGGGAAAGAAGTTTTTCAAGTACATCCTTATTCCTGTCGGTTTCAAGGTACTGGTTGGAAATACGGGATAATTCATGGTAAACTGCGATTGCTTTCGGGATGTTCATGTCATCTTCAAGAGCGTTCCTGAAGTCATCTTCAAGATTGCCAGGCAGATCTATCATTTCCTGATCAGAAGGATATGTACTATCATCTGTTCTCTTTATAGCGAACTCCAGATTTTCCAGTGTTTCCCTGAGTTTGAAATAGCTATTTTGTGCATTCCGGGCAAAGGAGTCGGAAAAATCCAGTTTCTTCCTGTAATGCACGGACATAAACATGAAGCGCACAACTTCTCCCCCATATTTGTCAACCAGCTCGGGGAGAGTGAAAACATTGCCCTTTGACTTACTCATTTTCTCGCCGTCAACTATCAGGTGTTCCCCGTGTATCCAGTACCTTACAAAGGGTTTACCTGTAGCTCCTTCAGACTGGGCAATTTCATTTTCATGATGGGGAAATATCAGGTCCACTCCGCCTGTATGAATATCAAGGGAAGGTCCAAAATGATTCATTGACATTACCGAGCATTCAGTATGCCATCCGGGCCTGATCTTACCCCAAGGACTTTCATAGTAAATACCCCTTTCAATCTCTTCCTGTGTGGATGCTTTCAGCAAAACAAAATCACGGGGATTGTCCTTATCGTATTCATCAACATCAACCGATGCTCCCACCTTAATTGAATTGAAATCCAGTTTTGAAAGTTTACCATACTCCGGAAAAGCCGAAATCCTGTAATACACAGAGCCCTCCTTTTCATAGGCAAGCCCTTTTTCCATCAGTATTTGCGCCAGCCCTATCATTGCATCCACATTTTCAGTGGCCCGGGGATAAGCAGAGGCACGTTTTATGTTTAGCATATCAAGTCCGCAGAAAAATTCTTCCGTATATTTTTCTGTAAATTCCTTCAGGGACATGCCCGCTTTCTTTGAATCCCGGATAGTTTTATCGTCGATATCTGTTATGTTCATTACAAGATTCACAGAGTAGCCCAAATACTCCAGGATACGTACCAGATTATCGGTCACCAAAAAGGTTCGGTAATTGCCTATATGCGGAATGTTGTACACAGTCGGTCCACATGCATATATTGTAACTTCATCTTCTTTTAGAGGCTTGAAAACTTCTTTTTTCCTTGTTAAAGTATTATACAATCGTAACATTCAAACAACCACCTGTTACCCTAATTTGTGCCTTTCTATTTTAATCAATACATTTCACTTTCAACAATTTAATGGCTGCACCAATACTGCCCATAAATTTTGCTCTTTTAAAACAGAGAATTTGACCTTCAGGAACCTTTGCACAATATCCATATTTGTTCTGGCATGACTGGTTACAGATTTTACTTTAAAGCGCGATTGGCCAGTGGCCAGTGCCATATAGGGGATGACTTGATCGCACATAAATTCATCCACTGTTGCACCTGCATTAATGCAACGTGAAAGATTTTCTGCAGCAACAATTCCTACGTATTCAGCCCTGACACCACGCTCCCCGAGACTATCCATCCCGATAATACAATTTTCAAAAACAGCCCAGAGGGTGACTCCTGACCCGGTGGAATAAGAGGGAGAATATTGTGCATCAATATTTATTCGTACATCATATCTCTGCGCAAGATAGTCCTGTATAGCATCAACTTCCCTTGCAGATACATCTGCCCTTTCGAGGTCCGATGATGAATGGGCAACTCCTTTTATCTCCAGCAGTTTTCCTCTTTCATAAAGATCAATGGCTTTAATACCATCTTTCGGGGGTTCTACCTTGACCAAAACCTGAGCTCCTCCACGAGGATAGTAACCCTCCCTGAGAACCCGGATAGTCACATTGAAACCCATCCTTGAAAGACAGGGACAGAGAACATGCTGTATATAAGCAATAGGAGGACTCCATTTCCCATAGGTTGCGCCTCCATGAATAGAGATCTGTATTTCTTGGTCTGCCAGGGCCATCGGAATCAAAAGGGCCTGCAGGACAAGGCCGATTGAACCGGCTGTAGGAATTTGTATTTTTATGTGATCGGATATTATAGGACCCGGCACGAACTCAATTTCCGTTGAACTTACTGAAACACCCCTCACTTCTGCATTACACAACTGTGCAACCGCCATAATTCCGGCCACATGCTGGGCTCGCAGACCCGGGACTTTTCTTTGTGCACGGATATTGATGATTTTCACAGGTATCCCTGTGACTGCAGAAAGAGCTACAGATGTCCTTATTATCTGTCCACCTCCTTCTCCAGTGGAACCATCTACTAAAATACGATCAGTCATAGGATTCAATCATACTTCTTTATTTAATATTTTACCTGAACGCTCCTATAATTGTCTTCAGGATTTTCCTATAAAGATCCACTACAGGCTGTTAGAATTAAACTACTCCTCCGATTAACTTTGCCTGCTTTGTCCTCAACTCATCTCTGATATTTTCATAGTTTCTGGTGTTGACGGAAGGAACTTAAGGAGCTTTCTTCTTTAGAGCTTTGCAGTATAATAATACAAAATATACAGAAAAACACAGGAGAAATGAGAGTAAGGATTTCAATCCATTACTCTCAATATCGTACCACCACTCCCATATCAGCCAAACCCCCGTTTCAGGCTGAACACAAGGTGAGAGTCATGCTGCTAAACTCCCCCTTATCAAAAAATGATTGATAGATTACTATATATAATAAATGGATAAAAATACAATGAAGTGGCTTAAAACATAAGGCCTATTAAAATTTTTAAGCCCGTATAACCCAGAAATATTACAGTATACCATAACCTAATCTGGAAAATTCTACAAGTAGCACTATAAGTACGAAATTACCCACAAAAAGAGGTGGAATCAATTTTTTCACTGGAAATCCACCAAATGCAAGGCCTATCGCTAAAATATCGCTGGGCAGAGGGGTCAAAGAATATAAAAATATAATAAGAATGATCAGTTTATCATTGATTTGTTCCAGTTTTGCAGCCAGCTTAATTACTTTTGCCTCATATTTTCCCGGTACGCATTGTTTCCCTTTCCTGCCCATGTAATAGAATAACAGGTCACCCAGAGTGAGACCCAAACTTGCAATCAATCCCAACCAGACCGGATTTACTTCAGACAAAGCTATTGTTATAAGAACAGTATAAAATGTAGTAGAAGTAAATGTGGAAACTCCGCCAATTAAAGACAACAGGAAAATAGCCAGATAAGTATTGTTAATACCCAAGGTTGATACTATCAATTTTGGAGGATAGTAATGGAGAAAAATTGACCACGTAATAATAAAAAGAGCTATTAAAACAAAAATAATAATATTATTATATCGACCGGATGTATTATTCATCCGATTTTTGCACAACCCTACCAGGTAATCTGAATAATCTGCTCTTTTTCCTGTCTTCTTTGTCGACATTGGTACCTGCAAAATATTAGGTAATAGCTAAAATTTGGTTTCAGAAACCAAAAATAACATAGAATATTCAGTCACTCAATGCCTGTGTATGACTACAATACCCAAATTGCCATCAACTGTTACTTCATCGCCTGATTTAATTATACTGATTGCATCCGGGATACCGGTCACACAGGGAATCCCGTATTCCCTGGCTATTATAGCCCCATGTATAAGCATCCCTCCCCTACGCTCCACAATCCCTCCGGCAAGGGGAATGACAAAGGTCATATTAGGATCGATGGAATCACATACCAAAATTTCACCGGCATGAATATTAAAAAGGTCTGTATTTTCATTTATAACTCGTGCAATCCCTGTAACAGAACCTTTACCTGCAGGTTGACCCTGAATCTGTCTATCCGTGGCCTTCTGCTTTAATAGGGCATTTTCCTGTATTGGTTTAACGGGCGGAATGTAAGAATCATTGAATAATGCAGCAATAACTTCGGAATTTTCAATTTCATACCTTATACCTCTTTCTGCCAGCCTGATTTTACCTTCCCTCAAAGAAGATAGGTATTGTCCTTCTATCCTGCCAAGATATATGTTATCATCATCTCTTAGCCTGTAACTTGCCCGCCCCAGGTCCAGGAGTTGGCTGGCCCATTCCCTCTCTTCATCTTTAAAATTAGAAAGAAAATCCATTTCCCTTTTCTTTACGTCTTTTGAATTTGCCCCTATTGAAACAGGGGCAAACCCAAATTCAAGAATCAACCGTATGATATCATTTTCTTCTGTAACATAAGGAGACCTTCCGAAATTGTCCATGAAATTATCAAAAAGCTCTTTGAATTTTCCTTCCAAAATACCATTTTCTACTTTTCTTCGCAGAGCTGTATTATTTCTAATCAATTCTGCCATTTGTCTAAGTTGCTCATTTCGCTGGACACTCAGCAATTTAGAATCTGCGAGTAAATCCACAAATTCATAAGGATCCTGTGGTTTTATAACGTCATTGTAAACCTGGCCGAATAATCTCATCCCATGAGCAAAAGGTATGAACTCCCTGGTGTAGATTTCATCCCATTTTTGGTATATTCCCTGTCTGCGGGAGATCTCAGTTGCAAGTTCAACATTGTTGAGCTTATGTAAATTCAAGCCAGATAGAGCATTAGCTTCGGAAATCATTGCAGGAATTAAATCTTGTTCTATACGATTGCGTAATTGCTTCAGGTTTTCGAAAGTCCTTTTCAGGGATATATACCACTGTTTTTCATTGTTTTGTGCATTTGTTATCGGTCTTGACTGGAGAGTATACAATTCATTGTTGATAATAGTCCATTCCATATCCTGCGGTAAACCAAATATTTTTTCAGAAGAAATGGCCATTTCATATATTTGTTTGACCTCATCAGTAGTAAGAGGGGTTTTGTGGGATAATAACTGTGGAATTGACCCCATCAATGTGCCTTTTTCTGACAATGAAACAATGCGATCCCTGCTTGAAGGAACAATATGCTGCACAATTGAACCTGAAAACTTATCTAATTGCCAGCGATCGGGCTCCACATCTCCTTCTACCAATCCTTTGTTAAGCCCGTGAATGGCTTCGATGGTCAATTTATTGGCATTATTAGGATCTGTGCTGAATACAATTCCTGAAACATTACCTTCTATCATTTCCTGAACCATAACAGCCATTGAACTGTGCTCTATGTCAAGTCCCAGTTCCTGCCTGTACAGAATTGCAGCATCGGACCAGAGAGAGGCCCATACCAGTTTGATGCTTTCCAGTATTTCTTCCATACCTGCCACATTTACATATGATTCGTGTAGACCTGCAAATGATGTTTTGCTTGAATCTTCGCCGGGTGCAGAAGATCGGACAACCACTGCCCTTTTTAGGAAGTCTTTTGGTACCTGTGAGTTGATTGTATCGACTAAAGCCGCAGGGATCGGGGTATTCATAAACATGTTCCTGATACGCAAACCTGCATCCCACATTTCCTCCCATCTCATTTTTGAGAAATCCTTTCTGGCAAATTCGATTATGAGTTTACCCTTCAGACCACTGCAATCCAAAAATTTGTTATACGCATCTGTTGTGACACAAAAATATGCAGGAACACGGAAGCCATTTTCAAGAAGCCTGTGCAAAGAGTAAGCTTTGCCTCCGATAATATCCATATGCTCTTCCCGGATTCCTTCCATAGGAATTACAAGATTTGTCATAGCATATCGATCTCCACAACATTCTGGAAACTTGTCGCCACAATATATTTTTCAACCTGAAATTTCATCAGTGCAGATGAAGGGCTCTCAAGGAAACTGCTAAGATAGGGATGTTTGCTCAGATAAAGATTGATCATTTCAGGGTCTTTTTCTATTTCTTTCACATTTCCCATTGCGTTCAAAACAGTGGCTTGCTTAAAATCAGATACCGTATTGGATCGATTGTCGATCATCAAGGATGCTTCCTGGGAAGAACTCAGATTTGAATACTTCCTTGTAAACTTCGGCGTAACAAAAAGAAGATACTTGAAATTTTCACTTGCAGCAAAGGCCACAAGGTTGGTATAGGGCTGGCCGTTATTCTGTGTAGCCAGCACTCCGAGTAATTGACCGGTAAGCAGGCGAGACATTATTTTTTCAGGATCTGATACTTCCATTATAAACTCCTCATTAAACCCTGAAATAAGATGAGTCTGTGAGTATTTATGCGTTATCGGTAACAAATGTGGTTTCAATTGCAATCATAGGGGAAGGTTTTTAGCCTAATGTATGAAAATGATTTATAGGGTAATTAGTGCTTTTTAAAAATAGAGGAGGATACAGGAATGAAAATCGTCAAATGCAGGGATCTGGGTTTCAAATGTAATTTCATGGCTACAGGTACCAACCAGGAAGAAGTAGAAAAAAAGATGCTTGACCACATCAAGCAAGTCCACGGAGATGAACTGGAAAAGATGTCTGAAGACGAAGTAAAGGAGATAAAGTATCGGATATCGACCCTCACAGGACGTGGGTGTGGATGTGGTGCACTATAAAGTATATTCTTTAAATTAATCAATCCGTATTACATTATTTATATTCAAAACTAACAGGAGCAATTAAAATGACAGATGACCCCCTCGATACTATACAAAAGGCAGACCCTGACATGTTTGGTTTAATCGGACAAAGCGGTGAATTGGCTTTCACCGAAGAAGGCATACCGCTACAATACAAATTCCTGATTGCAATGGCACTTGATGCATCAGAAGGAGCTGAGAATGGGGTCAGAAACCTTGCTACACAGGCAATCAATGCCGGAGCTACAAAAGAAGAAGTGATGCAGGCAGTAAGGCTAGCCAACTATATTTCTGGAATCGGAAGCGTATATACTGCTGCAAATGCATTGAAGGATATTGTCTGAGACAGCAGGCAATACCTTCAATATACCTTTTGGTTAATTACAGGGTTTTCAAATATTCAACCAAATCGTTGAGATCCTTTTCTGACATGTCCCAGCGCGGCATCGTATAATCCAGTCTTTCCCCCGACGGATCAATTCCCTGTTTAATAGCCTTCTTGATAGTTTCATCAGTATAAACGGGATGATCTTCATGTTCATCCTCATGATTTTGCTCAGAAGTCAATGCTTCATAGGTAATATCAGGAGGAACTGCAGTACCCATCATTATCGGCACACCACCTTTTCCATCAACACCGTGGCAACTTACACAGCTTCCACCATGTACGCTTAACCAGTGAGGACCACCCTGAAATGGTATTCTTTGTCCATCTTCATTAAAGCCCGTATAATATATCATTTCGCCGTTGCTATCAAATTCATTGATAATGTCAGAATTCGATGGTGGTGACGGGGACGGAGCCATATCACCCGGATACATATTTCCCGGCTGTTGCCATCCGTATTGCTGGTATGATGGTGGAGTGTAAAAGAGATTCATCATTCCAACAAAAATTAATACAACCCCAATAAACAATAGTAATATCAACATGTTCCTTGACAAATTTAATCCCCCTTCTATCTGGTTTCCTTAAATTAACCTGTTGTATATTATCACAGCTTCCAGCATGCCTGCAATGATAACTGCAAAACTAAATGAAAAAAACATGTTCCACCGGGACAGCATTTCAACAGGTGAGGTGTATACACCTGAATTCCCCGATAGACCAGATAAAAGCATTAGCATTGCAGCAAGGGCTACAAGTGCAAGCCCCAAAGCCAGTGGTTTAATTTCCTGCATAATTATTCCCTATCTAATCCCCATCAATATTTACTTCATTGGACATTAAATATTAAACGCCCAAGGGGGAGTGTGAACTAAAAAACAAAAGAAATATATGAAAAATCACAAGCAGTAAATACATATACTTTATAGAAAAAATACAATTCCAAAAATAAGTATTGAATAGTGAGCATACTTATATTCAGGAAGAGAACAATGGTAAATGGGGATACCAACAATATTTTGTTGTTAAAAAATTGTATATGATATGAAAAGATACAATTATCCTTTTGGAAAAGCAGTATTGTCCATTCCTGGAAATATCCTGATTTTTGATAACATAGATGCAGCCGGAAAATATACTGTAAATAATGAAAACAAACATCTGGAGCTAATGACTTATTCCGGAAACATTTCCAGGCAATCTATTTTCTTTGTCAGGAATATGGGAAAAGATTTCCCTTCAAAAAATATGTATAAATACATAGTGGACAAATCTGTGTGGAAAGTAAATTTGGCTATACATGTAAGAGAGAATGGTGTGAGATAATGATAAGAAATTTCAGGGGTAAAGGGCCGACAATACATGACAGTGTATTTGTTGCAGAATCTGCGGAAGTCATAGGAAATGTCAGGGTTGACAGGGACTCAAGTATCTGGTTTAATGCCACAATACGTGCGGACATGAATGAAATAAATATAGGAAAGGGGACCAGTATCCAGGATAATGTGGTAATCCACAATGACTCGTCCAAAATGGTCGAAATTGGTGATAATGTCAGTATTGGCCACGGAGCAGTGTTACATAGTTGTAAAATCGGAAATAATGTGCTTATAGGTATGAATGCAACTGTACTTGAAGGTGCGGAAATAGGCGATAATTCAATTGTTGGTGCCAATGCACTCGTAGCACCCGGAAAAAGATATGGGCCTGCAAATGTAATTACAGGAATCCCGGGAAGAATTAGAAGGGAAGCAAACGATAAAGATATAAAGATGGTTGAAGAAAATGCTGCATCTTACATCGAAATTATGAGAGAATACAAAGAGCAATGATATCTCCTAAGGAGATATCAACACCTAAAGTGCAATTTTGTATCATAAATGAACATAGTCGTAGGACATCTGCATTAATTTCCTGATTGTTTCTTCATATCTACAAGATCCTTTTTTACCAACCGGATTCTCTGAAGCTCGCTTCTACGGTTGTAATCCATAAGGTCTAAACCTGATTCAAGAAGCTCGTTTTCGATATCTTCGGAGTCTTCAGGTTTTAATCGCATAACCATGTAACTTTTCCTTACTTTAAAACTTACAAAATTATCTGCCGAGCCGTTTTTTGCCAAACCAATATAGTATTTTATTACACTGATTCAGTAACTCAAAGCTAAGAGGAAAATATTCATATACACGCCAAGACCAGTATTACATGGAAAAGGGGTATTTCATGGTCGATAATGAGCAAGAAATTTTAGACAAAGCTTACGATAAAGGTTTTGAGTACGAAAGGAAATATGGTTACTGCTCTCAAGCAGTTCTTTCAGCAATACAGGATATTTTTGGTGGAATAGATGATAAAGTGATCCAGGCATCCCATTCCCTTGCTGGTGGAGGTGCACTGGATGGTGATGGGACCTGTGGTGGATATAGTGGAGCTATGATGGCTATTAGCGCCTTTTTCGGTAGAAAAAGGGATCAGTTCGGCGAAGGAGATGTTGCGGATTGGATGGATTCATCTAGATTATCAAAGGGAGTTAGAGAAAAATTCATTGATGAATATGGTAGTATTATCTGTAACGATATCCAAAAAGAAGTATTTGGAAATTCCTATAATCTGTGGGATCCAAAGGAATTTGAAGCTTTTGAAGAAGCTGGAGGGCATGATGATAAATGCCCAGGTGTAACGGGAAATGCGGCGAAATGGACGGCAAAAGTCTTGCTGGATGAAGGCATTGAACCAAACCTATGAAAATAAAGGTACTAAATCTATAAAGTAGTAATAAAGCACAATACCTAAAAATAAATACAGATAAATTTAATATTATGGTGCTATGTATCCTTTTTTCTGAGAGACAATCGATCTTGCAAATTCACGCGCTTTTTGCAACCTGATTCTGTCTGGCTGCTCTTTGGCCAAAACACACATATTAGCAAAAGCTCGCATTTCCGGATCATCAGAGTTCTGTAGAATATCCAGTACTTTCCGGGCAACTTTACCCTGACAATTGAAAATATCTATAATATTTGCCCCTGATGCCATTTCTTTAGCTGTAGATATCCAATCCAATATCAATCCTGTACCCTCAGGTACTCCATGAGTCATAAACAAAGCACTGTCTCTACCAGATGTTTGATTGTTTAAAAATTTCTGCGCTTTTTCTGGTGGATATAACTGATTAATCGGGAAACCAATAAAAGTTAAATCGTAACCATCCAGGCTATTAACTTCATCTAATGGTTTCATTTCCTTTTGTTCATCAATCTCATCATAAATTGCTTCTGCAACTTTCTTTGTATTTCCTGTCCGGGTTATATATGTTACTAATACTTTCATTTACTCGTACCCCACTAAGTCCCACAAATCATTAGTTACCAATCATATAATTCATTTTGGATTATACACATTATTATCCGATGTATAGAAAAACTCATTTATAATCATAAGAAAGAATGAAAAGATACACTGTGTTAATATATATTTTCTTTTAACAAAATTTACCAATCTTTTGACCAAAAAGTATATAGGTCTATCTCTCTGTATAATAAATGGGGGTAAATCATGAGTGAGAAAATTGAAAATATACTAATTGCTACTGACGGATCTGAGAATGTAAAGAATGCGGTAGATTGGGGTATAGATCTTGCAAAATCAACCGATGCAAAGGTCAAGGCCCTATTTGTCATACCACCAGTTGGTGTTTCTGCTGCAGTTCGCGGAGAAAGCTGGGCTGAAGGAACACGCACCCATTTAGAAAAAGAGGGCAAGGAAGCCACTGAATATGTTGTAAAAGTGGGTAAAGCAGCTGGAGTCGAAGTAGAACCAGTTACCATTGAAGAACATCCATCCGAGGGGATTGTCAACTTTGCTAAGAAGAACAATACAGACCTCATCGTAATGGGGACACTGGGTGAAACAGGTCTTACCCAGCTCTTATTGGGAAGTGTAGCAGAAAATGTCGTCCGTCATGCGGAAACATCTGTGATGGTAGTCCCATAAATAAGCAAACAAACTATGAATAATGCAAAGATGGAGTTTCTCCATCTTATTTTTTTAGTCACTTTTTAGTTATAATCAACTATCGTGTCTCACTTTTCAACAGCAATATTAAAGCAAAAAATCTTAAGCTATCCTTAGAATAGATAAGAAAGTTCAGAACTCTTCGTTCCGCTACTTATATCCCAAAAAAAACCATATAGATATAGTGATGGGCAGGTTAATTATGCAGGATAAAATTGTTTTTATCCACCACCAGACCACAATGAAAGGAGTTTATAACACCTGATGTAGTTTATTTCCTTGCCCATCAATATACAACAATCTTATATGTAAGTTTTCCAAAAGTACTATTATCTTTTTATTTCTTCCATTTTATTTCTATTTCAATCTCTTTTTGTCCTTTTTCAATTTTGAAACCGTATTCTACGTCCATGTTGCCATCGGGCATCTCAACATGTTCTTGTCCAATCTCTATTCTTCCAGCCTCAATTTGGTTCTTCAAGTCACCCAGGAATTTAATAATTTCCTGTTTATTGTATGAATAATTCTTTTCAATTTCCTTTTCTGGTTCTGTCATATTCCCACTCCAAGTTTGAATAATCGGCATATAATATTTGACATAATTTGATATATAGTATCGTTGGTAAGAATAATCGGGAGATCAATCCTCGATGCTGTACCCAAAAGATAGAATATAAAACCTGATATATTGAAGAATATGAGTGATATTGAGGATACAAGAAAAAGGAATTACCGCCATAAGCCTCCCTAACTACAATTGAAGGCATAACATTGTATACACATTTTTCTATTGTCGATTTTAATTAAGGTCTAAACATACATAAAAATCAATTAAAATGTCATTGAAAATTCTAAGTGCATACAATATTTCTGACCCTTTTGTATTTATATAACGATCACATTTATGAATTTGGAGTGAGAGTAAAGGGAACTCTCACCAAAACCAGTCGTAATAGGGGTTGCGACTGAAAAGAGGAGTGGGGCATGAGTTGAGAGCATTGGGTAAGGGCCCCTTTGCTCTCAAATCCTCTTTACACTTTGACTTGTTTAAGAGCTGAAACAGTAGTTTTATCTTTGGCCTGCTTTAGCAATAATTCTAATATCCATACTCGGAAACTATGGGCGATTTGGAAAAGATGTTACAACTTTCAGCCAATTAATCTTTTCAGTTCTTTCAATGAATAAGTATTAGCAATATCATCCTTTGTAAGCCATCCTCTACGTGCTTGTCCTACACCGTATTTCATGAAATCCAGTTGTGCGGAGGAATGACTGTCACTGCTGATACAAAACTTAAGGTCATATTTTTTGGCATGTAAAATCAGGTTGTCGTTAAGGTCAAGCCTTTCCGGCTGGCTGTTTATTTCCAGAAGTTTACCGTTTTCTGCCGCTGTTTCGAATATTTTGTCAAGGTCAACAGCATATGCCTCCCGAATACCGATCTTGCGGCTTGTAGGATGGCCCAGCACATGCAGGAATTCATTTTGCAGGGCAGTAGTTATCCTTTCAGTCATTTTCTTTTTGGAAGACTTATAACCGGAATGAATAGATCCCACTACAATATCCATTTCCTCAAGAATGTCATCCGGACAATCCAAACTTCCATCAGGAAGGATATCCACTTCAATACCTTTCAGGATATCTATATCAAAATCATCGCGGAGGCCATCTATTTCTTTCCACTGATCTTTTACCTTATCGATCCCTAACCCACCTGCGATCTTGCGGGATCTGGAATGATCAGTTATACCAATATACTCATATCCCAATTTATCGGCCCGGGTGATAATAGAATTGAGGCTATCC
This sequence comes from Methanohalophilus halophilus, assembly GCF_001889405.1. Lineage (NCBI taxonomy): Archaea > Methanobacteriati > Methanobacteriota > Methanomicrobia > Methanosarcinales > Methanosarcinaceae > Methanohalophilus > Methanohalophilus halophilus. The sequence continues at coordinate 1,572,056 of NZ_CP017921.1, read as the reverse complement.
GTCCCGTCACTGTAAGAAGTATGGACATGCAGATCACCCCTGATATCTTCTAACTCCACCAGTGAAGGAAGTGCATTTTTTGCACATTCCAACTCTCCCCTGTTTTCCCGCAGTTGCGGCGGGATGAAACTTAGGCCCAGTTTTCCGTAAATTCTATCTTCTTTTCTTCCTTCAATCTTTTTATTGGAATCCTCTTTAAACAATCCATATTCCGAAAGCTTATAGCCTTTCGAGAGGGCAAGGTTTCTCAGTTCGATGTTATGGTCCTTTGAGCCTGTAAAATACTGTAATGCTGCTCCATAACTACTTTCTGGAACAACTCTCAAATCTACATGACCGCCGTTTTGCAATATTATTGTACTGCGTGTCTTACCCCGGGATTCAACCTCGTCCACATTTTCAAAATTGACAAAGGCATCCATGACTTCTTCAGGATCCGAAGCAACAACCAGTATATCTATATCCCCAATCGTTTCCTTCATCCGCCGCAGGGATCCAGCGTAATCTATTTTCTTCAGGGTAGTGTTTTCTTCCATATAGGATATAATTTCTTCAGCCAAATCCATTGCTTTTGGTAAAAGCATACGTTCATGGCTTTTTTCGTATTGGGAAATTGCTTTATCCAGATTTTCTTCAGTCTTTTCTCCGAAACCTTCAAGTTTGCGGATCTCCTGATTTTTAATTGCCTCTTTCAGATCGGGTATTGATTGTATGTCGAGTTCATCCATGAGTTTTTTTGCTTTTTTAGGACCAAGCCCTCTAATCTTTATTATCTTACTAGCACCCCTGGGAGTTTGTTTTCTGATCTTTCTAAATTCCTCCACAGACCCGGTTTCAATATATTCAACAATGTGGTCTGCAATACGGCTTCCAATACCGGGAATGTTTTCCAGTCCTTCCCTGCCCTTTTTTGCGTAGAGTCCTGAGATGTCTTCCCTCATATCCCCTATTTTTCTGGCTGCTTTGCGGTATGCACGAGGTTTCCACTCTACTTCTTTATATTCAAATATATCCGCAATCTCATAGAGCAGTTTGGCTATATCCCGATTGATCATTTCAGATGCCTCACCTCTTCAACTGTAGTTGCATCCTCTGGGCCTTTGTCATACCTTATTCTAAGGAAACGTGGAAAACGTAGTGCATATCCATTCCCGGAATTTTTCTGACCTGACGTATGAGAGGGGCTTGAAGTAATCTCCGATCCAATTACTTCGATGACAACAGCTGGTTTAATGTATTTATCTGGCTGCATATTACTGTCTATAAGGATATTAACAGGTTGTTTTTCAACGGAGTATTTTTTTATAAGATCGTTGATTTCCGCAAAGTCTTCATCTTTGAAACCCGTACCTACTTTAGCCAGAGTTTCATACCTTTTTTCGCTTTCATTTAGCACAGCACATAACAATGCCCCAAATGAACCTTTGCGCCTCCCTTTACCATAATAACTTCCAACAATCACCAGATCAAAGGTTTCTCTTACGTCTTCGATATATTCCTTTTTCCACTTAACCCACAACCAACCTCGTTTTCCCGGCCTGTAAGTGGATTTAGCCTTTACTGACTTGATAATTATACCTTCCATTCCCTTTTCCACACAAGCATCGAAAAAATGCTGTATCCGGGAGAAATCTGCACTCACAACCCGACCTGAAAGTTTTACTTTTTCTGTCTCTACGAGATTTTCTTCCAAAACTTGTCTTCTTTCAGGATAAGACCGGTTCATCAGAGATTTACCCTCGAGATATATAACATCAAAGAAAAAAACGGTAACAGGGATTTTTTTTACATATTCCTTAACACGGTACTTTCGCCTGCGCTGCATAAGTTCCTGGAAGGGGCGAAACTCCCCTTCCTCATAGGCAACTATTTCTCCATCCAAGACAATTTTTTCAGCTTTTACGCTATTGCGAACAGCCTCAATGACGTCAGGAAACTGTTCAGAAATATCGGTTAACCGTCTTGAGAATGCCTTTATATTATCCCCGTCCACATGTACCTGAACCCTTTCTCCATCATATTTTTCCTCGGCTGCCATAGTTGTGGAGAATTTCTCATTCAGTTCCTCCATACTATCTACCCTGCTGGCTAGCATCATCTGGACAGGTCTGCCAATTTTAATGGAAAACTTTCCCAACGAACCCATCCCGTGTTTTGCCAGAGACTCGCCGAGCTGACCGATATCAGTACATATATTGTATGTATCTTCCACTTTAGCTGTATTCTCCCGGGAACCTGTAAAAGCCAGAGCCAGAGCTTCCAGAAGAAATTTCTCGCCAAACCCCAGTCTCAGATTTCCCTGTGCAATACGCATAATATACCTGGATTCCAAAGGTCTGGCCTTTGACAGAACTTCTGCGAGTAAATTTATCTTTCTTTTTTGACTACCCTTTCCAGAAACGTCCCTTATCTGCACAAAATGCTGAAAAACATACTTGAGTGTAAGTGAACTTCGCTGTCTCTCATTAAGAACAGAGGCCACATCCCCCAGATCTCCTTGATTCCCAAATGCGATCTCTACTTTTTCCTTATCCACATCGTAGGCCTGGGAGATGGCCTTTATACCATATTTATCTCCAATTCCCAGATCAATTTTTTCAAACCGGGGACCGATTGTACCCAGTGCAAGATATGCAGTTATTTTCACTTCTGCCGGCTCAAGATCTTGAAAATGCTCCGCCAGCAATTCAATTATTTTTTTATGAGATGTGGAATTATCTAATTCTTCATAAAGTTCCACAAGTTTCCGAAATGACTCCATGCCCACACCTTAAAAGATCCTGTATAACCTTGTGTTTACTACCAGAAATAGTTTTAGATGGCTCTATAGGCGATACTTTTAACAATCATCAAAAAGAAAAAAAATGTATGGAAGGTATGGGGCTGATTCGTAGCTGTGGTGGAAGAATTTGTTTCATTTTGGTTTAACCGCAGGTATCAGTAATCATAATAAATTCTCCTCGCATGCCTTTCGTTTAATAGGAGTGGGAAATATGAACGGAAGTGTACCTAAATTTTTGTCAGCAAGTACAATAGAAAAAGACAAAGTAGAGGATTTAAACGGTGAAGACATTGGCCATATAGAAGAACTGATGATTGACCTTGACTTTGGTACGGTTGCCTACGCAGCCCTTTCCTTCAAGGACAAGTTGTTTGCAGTTCCCTGGGAAGCATTGTCTCTGAAAGAAGGCGAGCATAGGTTTGTATTTCATCACGACAGGTCGCTGCTTGAAGATTCGGAAGGATTCGATAAAGATAATTGGCCTTTGTCCAATGAGCGCAAATGGCTGACGGATGTCTATTCAAAATATGGATTTGCTCCTTACTGGGAGAAATAATCTCCCAGTTAAGTTTTATATTGGATAAGTACTTCTCACCTTAACTTTGTTTTCCTATCAGAAAATCAGTGTTTCAATAATACGTGAAATACTATAAGTTTCTTACAGACAAATACAAAAATAGCCTTAGCCCTGTCACTTTGAATAGTAGCAACTGAATAATTAGAATTACTCTTTTCTTATTCAAAAAGCAAACTTTAGAATAATACTATATACATTTAGTTAAAGGGAATTATGAAATAGTGGGAACATCGATGCTATAATGTTCCCACTTTCGTACCACCACCCTTTCAACCGCTCCTTCTCTAAAAACGGTTGGCTTGGTAAATAGGAGAGTTTCATACCCACCACTCTCCTAAATATAGGAGTTTGTTCCATAATTAAATAACTAACGGACCAATTTTATTAGAGTGTTTTTTGGACAAAGAAATCTACTATGAATTGTTATTCAATATCTGCAATGTTCTTATATTCAAATATGTAAAGGAAAATTGCAGGTCAAGAAAAATATTCTTATACCTGCAACAGAAGGAAATTCAGTTAGTCTGTGACTAAATATTCAAGAAACCAATTTCCTGCAATCTTTGCGACCTCTTCCAGTGCTCCTTGTTCCTCGAAGAGATGAGTAGCCCCAGGGATGATTTGGAGTTCTTTCTTGCAGTTTAAAGTTTTTAATGCCTCACGATTCATCTCTATAACCTGATAATCTTTCCCCCCAACTATCAGGAGTGTAGGTGCTTCTACGTTAGGAAGTTCGTGTTCTGCTAGATCAGGTCTGCCTCCTCTGGAAACCACTGCACCAATTTTGTCTGAACGTTTACTGGCTGCACTAAGAGCAGCTGCAGCGCCTGTACTGGCCCCAAAGTAGCCGATATTCAAATTTTTTGTAGCCGGGTTTTGGAGAACCCAATCAGTGGTTCCTATCAGACGTTCAGAAAGAAGGTCTATATCGAATCTCAAGTGTGCTGTAACATTGTCTATTTCTTCCTCTTTTGGAGTTAACAGGTCAAAGAGAAGTGTGGCCATTTTATTCTGCCGCAGCATTTTTGCAACGGTTTTGTTACGTATACTATGTCGACTACTTCCACTGCCATGGGCAAATATCACTAATCCCTGAGCATCTTCAGGAATTTCCAAATCGCCTTCAAGGATTATTGAATCCATCTGGATACGTACAGTTTCCTGGATTTCATTAACCACCATATTTAGTCCTCCTCTGGTTTTTGTAATGACATACTTTTTTCCAGCATATCACAGACTTCCTCATCGGTTACCTGCCTGAAGTCTTCATACCAGGCACCTACCCCATAGAAAGGTTCCGGAGTGGCGCCACAGATTATATCGTCAACTTCCCTTTCAAAAGCCCTACATGTATCTAAGGAAGCAACCGGGACAGCAATTACTAAATTTGATGGGTTTTTGGAACGCAATGCTTTAACTGCAGCTAGCATAGTGGCACCTGTAGCCAAACCATCATCAATCAAAATTACAGTACGACCCTTTAATTCTGGACGTTTGCGATCTCCTCGGTATAGCCGTTCTCTTCTATGTAGCTCTCTACGTTCCTCAGCTGCAACTTTGGCAATCGTTCTATCGGAAATACCAAAAGACCTGATTATATCTTGATTCAGTACACGGACATCCTCTGAATCGATAGCTCCCATTGCCAGTTCTTCGTTCCCAGGAACACCGAGTTTCCGAATCAGAAAAATGTCCATAGGTACTTTCAGTTGTTTTGCAATTTCATATGCAACCGGTACTCCACCCCTGGGAAGGGCAAGCAAAATAACGTCCTTCCTGTTTGCATACTCACCTAATTCGCCAGCCAGTTTGCGCCCGGCATCCATCCTATTCTTGAATATTGGCATAATCTACCCTCAACTCCCATATTGATGTGGGTGACACAGCTATTTATGAATTTTCCGTCTCATAGAGAAACTGCAATATTACAACTGCAAACATTTTCAAATTAGAACCGGACGGAATGGTTAGCCTAAATTCTTATTAATGATTCTTGTTAACACACTCCATACTTATGGAATTTAAAACCATAGTTTTTTTGGACGTGTGAATGGCAAGGTGGGTTACGATAAAGTAAAGGAACAGTGAAATCTATACAATAGAAACCAATTTAAAATTAAATGAAATTTCTATTTTAACTACTAATTAACAACAATAAAAAATATGTTGTTAATTTGCTAAATTGTTCATGAATAATATTGTTCATAATTAATGAATCCGGATTTTTTTATATAGATGCGAATCCTAGTGTATTGTATAGGAAGTATCTGTGGAAAATCATGATCCGAAAAAGCAAAAACTCCGGAAAGGGCACATTCAAAAGCAATCCAGCATGTTATCTTACAGCAAAAGCAGGAATGTTACTGGTGGCATCTATATTTTTCTGGCACATATTTACAAATACAGGTCTGAAAATGGTTCAGACCCTGGGATCTGCTGGTATCATAATCGAGCCGTCCATGTTCGGTGAAATGTTCCAGTCTCCGATATACGCAGCAATAGGGCTCTGTGCATGGGCAATGATAATAATTGCACTGGCATCCACACCAATAATATTCAATAGTCGGTTTTTCTCATACAGAAAAAATATTTCCATTATTCATTCCGGGAATTAAACCAATCCCGACAATAAATATTTCTCAATTTTATTTTCAATGCTTTTTGTACCAATTTGCCTATCCTGGAAAAGCAGCCATCGCATTCTAATTTTCCTGTTAGCAGATATTGTATTTAGGCCATGCAAATTGTGAGCATAGCAATCCATGCATTTTTCTAATCTTAAAATAACACTATAAATTAATCTCTAAGAATTACACACTAGCAGGTATTGTGAAGGTAAAGATACTACCCTTATCAACTTCACTTTCCAGCCAGATATCTCCACCATGCATTTCTACATATTTTTTGACAAGGGCAAGTCCCAGACCGGTCCCTCCAAATTATGGACATACCATTAAAAAGAGGTAACCAGGATCATTGCTGATAAAAAAGAAAATCGATTTTTTAAAGCCAAACAATTATGCCAGGGAATTATTCTTGTCTGCTATTTCATCGTTTAGAGGATCAAGTTCATCATGATATGATTCTATATAATTAGAAACCTCTTCTGCTTCTGGGTATCTGGCAATATGATATATAGCATCTCCTTCATAAACCAGCGGCAGATTTGTTTTTCCGATTACAATCCCAAAAATTGAACTCATAACTTTTGTTTCAACCTCACCCAGAGGGTCACCTACATAGGCCAGTAAGTCTCCTTTTTTGACCAACGTCCCCAGAGGAGATATCGAACGTAATATTCCGCTATTAGGAGATCTGATCCATTGCGTTGATTTGGAAATGACAGTCTCATACCCTTTCTTTTTTCTGGCCTTTGTCCTCATACCTAAATGATGCATAACTCCAAGTATACCCCTTACACCTGCTCGAATTGCGACCTCGTCAAAACGAAGTGCTTCACCTGCTTCATACAATAGAACAGGTATATTTTTCTCACGAGCAGCTTCACGCAAAGAGCCATCACGCAGTTCCGTATTAATTATGACCGGTACTTCAAAAGCACGGGCTAAAGCTTCTGTTTCTGTATCATCTACCAGGCATGCACGTATCTGAGGTAAATTATACCGGGCAACAGCTCCGGTATGAAGATCAATTATATGACTGCAATGCTCTACTACCTCTTCCATCAAGATATTTGCAAGTCTGGATGTCATTGAACCTTTTTTAGAACCCGGAAAAGAGCGGTTCAGATCTCGCCTATCCGGTAAATAACGAGACTGGGAAACAAAACCAAATACATTTACAATTGGTATGGCAATAAGAGTGCCTTTGAGGTTATTGATCGTTTTATGTGCAAGGACACGGCGAATAATTTCTACACCGTTAATCTCATCCCCGTGAATAGCAGCACATACAAGTAGGCAGGGGCCAGGTTTGCGTCCATGTATAACATGAACTGGCATTGAAGCCGATGTATGAGTATAAAAGCTGGGAATCGGTAATTCGATGGATTTCCTTGTTCCTGGCTGGATCGTATTCCCTGCTATTGTTATTGGTTGTTGCATCAATTAACCTTTTCCTCTGGTTCGTGTCTTACCAAATTTACTGTTTTTCTCAATATAATCAATTATCATACCTGCGATATCTTTGCCAGTACTAGATTCTATACCTTCCAAACCGGGACTGGAGTTTACTTCCATCACCACAGGTCCATGATTGGAACGTAAAAGATCAACACCTGCAACATTAAGCCCCATTATTTTTGCAGCACGCACAGCAGTTGAGCGTTCTTCAGGTGTGATTCTGATAGTAGTTGCCGTTCCTCCTCTGTGAATGTTTGAACGGAATTCACCTTTGGGCCCCTGTCTTTTCATGGATGCCACAACCTTACCCCCAACAACAAAACAGCGTATATCGGCTCCCTTGGATTCCTTTATGTATTCCTGCACCAGGATATTTGCATTTACACCCATAAATCCTTCAATAATACTTTCTGCAGCTTTTTGTGTTTCTGCAAGCACTACACCTATACCCTGTGTACCTTCAAGAATCTTAACAACAAGTGGAGCACCACCAACCATTTTTACCATGTCTTTTACATCATCGGGTTTGCTTGCATACACAGTCACAGGTAAACCTATGCCCCTGCGGGAGAGTAACTGTAAAGAGCGCAATTTGTCCCTGGAACGGGTAAGTGCAACTGATTCATTCAAAGGAAAAACACCCATCATTTCAAATTGCCGCAAAACTGCAGCACCATAGAATGTGACAGATGCACCTATACGGGGAATTACCGCATCAAAATCGTTCAATTCCTCGCCTTTATAGTGAATGGAAGGTTTGTGAGAAGTAATATTCATGTAAGCGCGCAGTACATCTATAACCTGAATTGTATGCCCTTTCTCTTCTGCTGCTTCAATTAAGCGACGAGTTGAGTAAAGTTTCTTATTCCTTGACAATAAAGCAATTTTCATTCGTTTACCTCAGGTTTTATCCCATATAGTTCATATAATGTTTTTTTATCCAGTTTCCCACACATAAATGATGCAGTCGGATTTACCATTGCTCTTTTCTTAAGTGCATTACGCCCCAGTAACATCTTGAAACGCATAGTATCCCGCCCGGTAAGCGTTAGTTCAATGGGGTATATATAAGTGTCAAAAACAACAGGTGTTTCGATTACATAACGCATCTCCTTATGACCACCAGAATCGGTCACCTGACGTCTATCCTTTAGAGGCGCTTTGCATTCAATATAGAAATTTAAGTTTTTTTGAATGGGATGAACCAGAAATCTAACTATATCAATATTATTCTCTCTGTAAAGCTCGATATCAAATGCATGCAATGCAGATGTTCTGGCACCTGTGTCTACTTTTGCTTTTATGGCATGCAGTCCTAATTCAGGTAGCGCAACCCACTCCCTCCATCCAAGCATCAAGCCCTGTTCTTTTTTATTCATAAGACATCTTCACGGTGAAATTTTTTGACAAATCATTTTAGTAAAAAGGAACTATTCCTTACCAAAGTGATGTTTACACAAATGTTATATCTATTTTCATAATTTTAAGAAGCAAATCCAACTTGGAGTATATATATGTTTTTATAAGTCATTTATTGATTTCCAAAATATACTTAATTCAAAATGTTAACTAAATGAAAGCATAGTAGTGGGATATTCACAGAATAGCAATTCTCGCAAAGTCACAGAAGAACAATAAGCCTAAATTACACTGTATCTCCAGAAATGTTCATGAATAATATTGTTCATAATTAATGAATCCGGATTTTTTTATATAGATGTGAATCCTGATGTGTACTATAGCAAGTACCTATGGAAAATCATGATTCGAAAAAACAAACTCTCTAAAACAGGCACTTTTAGAAGCCATCCAGCATTTTATTTTATATCAAAAGCGGGAATATTGTCAGCAGCATCTATATTTTTCTGGCAAATGTTTACAAATACAGGTCTAAGAATGGTTCAGACCCTGGGATCTGCTGGTATCATAATCGAGCCGGCCATGTTCGGTGAAATGTTCCAGTATCCAGTATATGCAGCAATCGGACTCTGCGCATGGGCAATGATAATAATTGCACTGGCGGCCACACCAATAATATTCAATAGTCGGTTTTTCTCGTACAGGAAAAATATTCCTACCATTCATCCCGGTAATTAAATCAATATCCTGGGAAATTTTGAAAATCAGATTTTTTGATGAAACTTTCCCTATAGATCACTTTCAGTGAATTCTGAACATAGATGATTTATCGTCCTACTTCCTGCTTTTTGAAGAATACATTGTTATAATGAATTGAGCGCTAACTAAACCCGGCCAAAGTTTCCACTAACTTCACAGGAAAACGATGGAACATAATTAAAGTTAACTTAAGCGGTATTCAAATATCAAACTACAGAATTGGAATAGAAATAAAAATAGGGATTTGGGAAATACCCAAATCTTTTTTTTTGCAAAAACAGAAGATTTAAACTACTTCACCGAATGCGAATTTACGCATTACTTTGGTGACTTTAACAGTGACTTCATCGCCGACTTCGGTGTTTGGAACAAAGATGACAAAGCCGCTAACTCTTGCAATGCCGTCTCCTTCTCTTGCGATATCTTCGATGGTCACTTCATAACTTTCGCCAGCTTCTACTGGTGCACTTGAATCCATATTGTTAAACAAATATTACACGTCCTTTCTAATGAAGCTTAAAACAGATAATTAACTAGTTGGAAAACATAGGAAAATAGTAAATACGGTAAAAGTAAAAACGTATAAACCTAATATTTATCGCAGTAGCCTTGATCTCTTAAAAGCAATCATAGTACGATGTTATGGTATATATATCTTTTGAATAGGGAGGTGTGAAAAATAAAACCTCCCTGTGGCAGGATTACTTCTTCTCTTCCGATAACAGAATTTTCACAAGGGCAGCTGCAACATCCACTGAAGCATAATCTTCTTCCAGTAAATTTTCGACCCAGTGCTCATATTTGCCAATGTGCCCATCATCGATTATCTTCTTGACGTTTTGTGACAGCATTTCCGCCCTGATATCTTCAACATCACTCTGGGAAGGAACATTTTTCCTTATGATCTTTGCCTTGGTGTGTTTCTGTATATTTTTGATCTTACGGATATCCTTACCGGAAGCAAAGGTTATCGCAACTCCTTCTTTGCCTGCCCTACCGGTTCTGCCTATCCTGTGGACATATGATTCCTCGTCCTGAGGGATGTCATAATTGAAAACAGCCTCAATGTTCTCCACATCGATACCACGGGCAGCAACATCAGTTGCAACGAGTGTCTCAATTTCCCCTTTCCTGAAATTGGACATGACACGTTCCCTTTGCGCTTGCCTCATATCACCATGCATTCCATCTGCAAGATAACCTCGTGCCTTGAGAGTTTCAACCTGTTTATCGACATTTCTCTTGGTATTACAGAAAACAAGAGAGGACTTGAAATTGTAAATATCTATTAAACGGCACAAAACTTCGGTCTTTGCGTTGTTTTTGACTTCAAAATAGAATTGTTCAATCTGAGGGACTGTTAGTTTCTTATGAACCGTCTTTACCATCTGGGGATTTTGCTGGTATTTCTTTGTGAGTTTAATAATTGGCTGGGGCATCGTGGCAGAAAATAGAACTGTCTGTTTCTGGCCGGGCACGCGACTGAGAATAAATTCAATGTCCTCCCTGAAACCCATATCAAGCATTTCATCAGCTTCATCGAGTACCAGCATTTTAACACCATCAAGTTTCAGTGTCTTTCTCTGTATATGGTCCATAATTCGCCCGGGAGTACCAATTACAATGTGTACCCCTCTTCTCAAAGCCTTAATCTGCCTGTCTATTGGCTGACCACCGTAAACAGGTAACATTTTGGTATTCTGGTACTTGGCAAGTTTGCTCATCTCCTCGGCAACCTGATTTGCCAGTTCTCTGGTTGGACAGAGGACCACTACCTGAACCTTCTTACTCTTGACATCCAGCATTTCAAGAGCAGGTATCCCAAAGGCAGCAGTTTTACCGGTACCGGTCTGCGCCTGTCCTATTACATCCTTACCTTCCATAAGATAGGGAATAGATTGAGACTGAATAGGGGTGGGCTCCTCAAAACCCATGTCTTCAACTGCACGTTCAATATTTTTCGATAAATTCAAATCTTTAAAAGTTAATGATTCCATGGTAAAATTCCTTTTATATTCTGCTATCACAGTATCCTGAAAAATTGCCTGACACAGAATAGGTGCCTGTATAGGCATCTTTGGGGATAATGATGATCAATTAAATGTACTTGTTCTAAATGTTTCTTTAAACAAAAAGAGGCATGGTGCATAACAACGGCAAGTATATAAAGGTTGTCGGTAAGCAGAGCAATCTCATAAGTTGAATTTGCTAAAAACCCAATATATTTTCTGCTGTTCCACAAGGGGTTTATACCGCAATAGTCAATCATCCTGTTTAAAACAAAATAAACAGGCAAACCTGACTGGTTAAAGACATTGTACCATTTATTTTGACGTTTTATCTTCTTGCCATAAGCAGAAAACATTACCCTCAGCATCCTTACAGGATGCAAGAAGCCCCATCCTAACACTGCCATTTTTGGGACTTAACCATCCCACCGGCCATATTCGATCCTTTTTACATGATCATCGATAAATGGCGACAACAAGTTGATAGTTTCATTTCAAAACAACAGGAACAAGACCCTTGTATTCAGCAGCGGTCATTAAATTGACATTCATCTTCTCTGCAGTTTCCCACACCTTTTCAGTCCGCTCCCTGTAAAGCGGGTCCCTTAAAAGATGATGATCGTATATAATAAGGTCCGGAACACATTCCTTAATAATCCGGATGATATTATTTATGCTGCGGTCAAGGTTTGTCCTGTTGAGAAGGTAACCCAAAAGATAGGTTGGGGGGCCATCAAGTATCAATATATCTGGACTTTCATCAATAATCCACTGGGCATGGTCTTCGATGACGGGGCCCTGCAAATCCGATGTATGAAGTAATTTTTTACCTCCATATTCTATAATAGTAGCAATCACCCATCCTGTAGCAGAATACTCGATTCCATGGAAAAGTGGACGACTAAAGCGCACCGTGGTGTCGCCAGTTTTAAATTCACAGCCATCTGAAAAATGTATTGCATCGGATACGGTTTCTACCCATTTCTCAGATGACCAGCGCTTTTGCATTTTCAAAAATCTTTTTCGCCATTTTGAAATTAATTCTTCCCTTCGTTGCTGATAATCACCAAAATCCATGGAAAAAGCTATAGGTAAGCATTTCACCGGATCTTTGTAGTGGCATTGCATCGGAGGAGAGTATTTGAGAGTAGTCCCATTAAGCCGGCTCAACGATTGCAGGAACTGCCGGGACCTATCCCATTGTGAATGGTTTATCCACCTGTTAGGATCCTTTATCCACATATTGCTATTGAGATATGTTTTACAGGAATCTTCATCCACCATATAGTGATCAAAGTGATAGTGACTGATTATGATATGTTCCGCTTCTTTCATTTCTTCTTTGATTTTATGTATAGCACTGTGCAGGTAGAACTGTTTTTCAGAATCCGAAAGCGGAAAACTCTTTTGCAGAATCGCAGCTCCGGGATCTATGAGTATGCTTGTATCGGGGGTTTTTACAAGAATCGATGAGGATTTAGCTCCCATTGAATCAAAGGACACAAGACGAAATTCCAGTCCCTGGGCCATATTTATCATAAGACATCCCTGGATATTTGAAATAACCGGTTATTGTTATACTATTAAGTTTCAGAGCCGATATAAAGCTGGAATATTTAATACAGAAAAATAATTACTCCACCACATCATATTCAGCCTTAGAAGTACCTGTTTCCTGTTCTTCCACCACATCCCTCTGCTGTGCCACTGCTTCTGCATGTGCAACCGCCCCACGGAGCCCTTTACGTCTTCTGTCAAGGGAGCGCAAAGATTCACCTCTGCCGTATAGCAGGAGTACATCATTAATTTCAATACGTGTAGATGCCACAGGAGCTCCAATATATTTACCGCCGGGTTTCTGGATGCCAAGTATAAGCACTCCCTCATCCACAAGGTTCAACTCATTCAGGACTTTACCGGCGAGCCAATCTTCAGAGCCAACTTCCAGTTCTGAAACCTGATAATCGCCACCCAGGTAAATCAGGCTTGCAGAATCTGATGTCTGGATGTCAGTCCACCTGGTAAGAGAAAAAGTGATAACACGGCTGAGGAATCTATCGGCTTTTTTGCTACGGGTAAGTATCAAAATTACTAGCAAACCAAGTGTAATGACAATGACATAACTTAGCAATGTATCAGAAGAGGGACTCAGGAAAACGAGGACTACAGAAGCCATCAGGGTTATTATTCCAGCATTTCCCACAAGCATAAGCAACATCAGTATCCTGCGCCTTACAGGATGATTCATCATTTTTTCAGATTCCGTAGTAGTAAACCCCGCACCTGTAAGTGCAGATCTTGCCTGGAAGCGTGAGATCTCACGGGAAAGACCGGTTAGGGTTAACGCAATAGTGGCTATACGATTGATAAAAAGAGACAAAATAATTACCACAAAAACCGTAATAAATGCCGCTATCATTTAGAAGTTTGCTCCTTGCATCCTATTGGACCTGAAGTCATTTATCATTTTCTAAATCAAATGGAGCGATAAAATGGAAGAAAAACAATAGGATAGGAGGAAAATTATGGCAATTCTGTGAATTGCCCTTTAATGATCAGCCGATAAGGTTGGCATAAGCGGTCAACCTGTACAGAGAAATCAATCCAAATGCCAGAATAACCATCATGAAAACCATTTCATTAATGGTCATGCTATGGTTTGCTTGTCTGGTAAGATCCCCTTTCTCATGTATAGATTCATTTTGGTAAATTTCCATTTACTAACCTCCGTTTATCAATTACCACACATATTGTGATGTTTAATCATTACAAATATCTATAATGATTTATCATTAATAAACTTTTCTACCTCTTATAAACCACACCCGAAATTTTGCTGACATCCGCAAGTAATAATGTGAAAAACTCGCATCTATGCCATTTTCATATAATCTAATTTTTCTGTACTCCAGAATAATCGATACATTATGTACAAAGCCACATCAATTCGACAAAGGCTTAAGAAAAGACAGCAGCAAGCAAATCTTTGTGTCGAGTATGTATATCTGGAATAAATTAAAACAGTTACTCATGGAAAAATGTGGAAAATACCGGATCAATGATGCACATTGCCATTACGGAACAAATTCAATTTTCATGACAATGGCGCTAAGGCCCACCACCAGAATCAGTAATAACATACAGAGGCTTCAGGAGAACATGGACCGGAATAATGTTGAAAACTGTGTTCTTTTTGCACAACCCGAACCTTCAAACACTTTCGGACATTTCTGGAAAGGCTTATTCTACCATCTCAAAAACAAATCCCCAGACCCTGATGAGCCATACTCTGGTTGGAAGATAGATTATACCAGAGCAAACGATGAAATATGGGCAATTGATGATGACCGGGTTGTTTTTATACCGTTTATAGCTGCAAATGATAGTGCCAAAAATATTGCAAAATATGAAGATGAAAACGAAAATCCTCCTGCAGGGATAAAGTATTATGGAATCTATGGAAATATGCCTGATGATTCAATTCTAAGTTATATGAATGAAAACTGTATGAACCTGCTTTTACACATCCCTATGGCATGTAGTAAAGACCCTTGTAGATTGCTGGATAAAGTGGAACAATACCCGGATATTAATTTTCAGCTTGCACATCTGGGGGATGGGGTCCCTGAAATTATAAAAGCAGTTGATGATCTTGACAATCTCTATCTGGATACTGCAATGTCAAGCCATGAAGCATATAGATACATGTATAAGAATCATGGCACGACTACTGAGGATATAATAACCAGCCAGTCCGAAGGAAAAGTCCTTTTTGGTTCAGATGAACCATGGGGAAACCTGCAGGAACAACTCCAGATGATAGTTAAACTACAGGAAGACGGAAACTTTTCAACGAAGGATGTTGACAGGGTGTTGTACAAAAATGCAGCACATTTATGGGATTTCTGAACTGCAGGATAACTTAAAATAATAGCACATCCCAAGCTATTATTGCAGTGTTTGACTTGAGGCTAATTCTTTTAAGGGGGATAAATATGGCAAAAAAGATGTGTTCCTGGAAAAAAGATGATATAAAAGAAAATACAAAGGAATTTAAAAAACTTATTATGAATCCTTCATATTACTGCAAGAAATGTGGCCGGGTTGCAAAGGATGACAAAAACCTCTGCAAAGCCAAAAAACTATAAAATCCTTTTGAAGGGGTAGTTTTAATCTCTAGCATTATTAAAACAAAACCTTGCAGGCAATTACCTCCACAAGAATTTGCTTGCTGACTTCCCTGTGCCGGTTTATCCTACAAAAATTCTCCTAACAGCTAAATATCATACATCCAGATAGTCGATGCTTTCCTTTATGCTTGCTGAGGATTCTTCAAGTACCTGTTTCTGTTCTTCATTCAGTTCCAGCTCTATTATACCTTCAATACCATCACAACCAATTTTGGCAGGCACACCGAAATATATTCCTTTCTGGCCGTATTCCCCCTCCAGATAAGCAGAAACAGGCAAGACTCTCTTTTCATCCCTCAGGATTGATTCCACCATCTGGACTATGGCAGCAGAGGGTGCATAAAAGGCGCTACCCTGTTTGAGAAGAGCAACGATTTCAGCACCGCCATGGATTGTACGTTCTACAAGCCCTGCAATGACATCTTCTCCAAGCAATTCTGGCAGAGGCGTCCCGAATACTGAAGAATGCTGGGGAAGGGGAAGCATCTGGTCCCCATGACCACCTATCACCATTGCTTCAACATCTCTTTTGGAGCAGGCAAGTTCATCGGCAATAAAACTGGCAAAACGTCCCGTATCAAGTATTCCACTCATTCCGAATACATGATTTGGCTCAAAGCCGGTGACTTCCAGGGCCACATAAGTCATTACATCAAGAGGATTAGTAACAGCAATAACAATAGATTCAGGTGCATATTGCTTGATATTCTCACAAACATCTTTCATGATCTTAGTATTGATATTTATCAGATCAGCCCGGCTCATTCCGGGTTTTCTTGCAGCACCGGCGGTTATGATCGTGATATCCGAATCGGCAATATCCGCATAGTCATTACTTCCCTTAATTTTAGTATCATAGCCTATAATTGCGCCTGCCTGCATCAGGTCCAGGGCTTTCCCCTGGGGTAAACCTTCAACTATATCCACCAGGACAATATTACCGAACTCCATTTCGGCAAGTCTCTGCACGGTAGTTGCACCAACATTCCCCGCTCCGATTACTGAGATTTTAACCATGGTAAAAGCACCTTTGATGTGATTATATTAAGAGAATACCAAATTAGAATTTTTTATAATTAAACCTATTCTTTTGCTATTTAAATTGCTACTCCATATTAGAGGTGTTTTTGAAAACATTAGTTTAAAATATACAGAAAATATAACTGGAGATGATATATCGAATGAGAATTAACAAAAAAACGGTGAAAATGTGCAAGATATCCTGATTTTTGCGATAACCATTGTATTAACAACAATTCTACTCTGGAAGATTAGGTTGCCCCCTTTCCTTGTCCTTACAGGTGCAGCCCTTTTTTATGGTATTTTCAGCGGGATGCAGCAAAACGCAATTGCAATGGCAACACAGGGTGCAGGCAGGGTGTTTGCACTCCTTGCAATTCCTATTTTTTCAGGATCATTGATTGCCCTGGTAATAAGACAGGAAAATTTTGCTCAGCGGATTGTCTCGGATATGCAAAAAATATCTTCACGTCCCACCCTTATCTCAGGGATTACAGGTTACCTGTTATCCATCCCCCTCATGTGCTGCCTGACAGCTTATGTGGTAATGATACCCCTTGTTGAAAATCTGAAGGTAAATTCTGAGATCAGGAAGAAATGTTATTATGCGACCGCAATTGGAAGTACTCTTTCGTTTGTCCTTCTGTATCCACTTCCTGTGATATACAGTATTACAAGAAGTCTTAATTTTAATGTTAATGCTAACTTCAACCTGGCTGCAATCACTATATCTGTAATTCTTTTTATCTTTGGATACCTGCTTATTTCAAAAAGAGGGAACGACAAAGACACATGGAAAGAAAGAGAATTGTCAGGAAAAGAGTCACCTATTGGATGGGTTCCATTAATACTGCCCATTGTTTTCCTGGCAATTGGACATTTTATACCGGGAGCGTCCTTGCTTGCGGATATAAATCTTGCCATTATCCTTGCAGCCAGTGTCTCCCTGTTACTGGTAAAAAAAGAAAATCTGGATATCGTTTTTGAAAAAGGCACTCGCAACGCCGGTATTATATTACTCGACCTATGCGGTGCGGGGGCGCTTGGAGGAGTAATTGCTGCAAGTTCATTTGCAGAAAATACCTATAATCTTATCGGACACCTCATACCTGCTCTTTTCATCCCGTTTCTTTTTGCCGCGATAATCCAGACTGCACAGGGATCCAGGGCTGTCACCGCAATAATAACATCATCCATACTTGCCTACAGCCCCTATGTTTCAGAGGTGGCAACAATTCCTCTAATATTAATGATTTCAGCTGGCACCATGGTATTTTCCTATGTTACAGATCCGTTTTTCTGGCTTATCCAGAGAACCACAGGCGATGATGTGAAAACCGTAGTATCGAATTATACCATTCCCCTTGCCATATTGGGGATATTACTATTCACTTCAGTCCTCCTCCTTGATTATTTCCTCTTCTGAATTGACAAGAATTATTAACCAGTAAAAAAGACCACAGATTATGGATAAACAGGTTATCAGGATAATTAAAGGTGACATCACAGAACAGGAAGTTGAGGCCATTGTGAATGCAGCCAATAGTTCCCTGCTGGGAGGAGGAGGGGTTGATGGAGCAATACACAACGCTGCCGGGACTAAACTGCTGGAAGAATGCAGGACACTGAATGGCTGTGCAACAGGTGAAGCAAAAATCACGCAAGGCTATGACCTGCCTGCAAAATGGGTCATACATACAGTGGGCCCTGTCTGGCATGGCGGAAATAGTGATGAGGACAGGATGCTGGCAAGATGTTACAGGAATTGTCTTAAACTGGCGGCAGAAAGAGGAATCAAAACAATTGCCTTCCCCTCAATAAGTACCGGAGCCTATCATTTTCCTATACAGAGGGCAGCCGAGATAGCCATGAATGAAGTTATCAGTTTTCTGAACGACAGGCCTGTTTTTGATAGGATCGTGTTTGTATGTTTTAACGATGACACTTTCAGTAGCTCCAATAGGGTACTTAATGAGAGAATAAAATAATCAAAGCAGGAGATAGAGCATGATAGGAATTATTTTTGATTTACCTTCAATGTAACCTTCAGATAGAACAGTGGATTGGACTTTCATATCGGAAAGTTAACATAGAGCAGTATAAAAAGGAAAGTTGGATTTAAAAAAACTTAAAATATAAAGTTGTTAATGACACTAACAATATTTATAAAAAAGTTATCGTTGCTTATGATTACTTATAATTAAATATAATGAAACACAGAAAAAAGAAAGTGTGCCTATATGGCCTTCACACATTCAGCTAGTAACCAAACATCCATTCTTCTTTATCCTCATCATACTTTAAACCGACTTTCTGTTTTTCTTTTTCAAAAACTCTTGATGTATCGATCTCTGGGTCGTTGAAGTACACTACATGTCAGTGTCTAGAACGCAGTCCTCATAATGTAGTTTTACAAGATCCTCAAGGATAAGTTCGGTGTGGCATTCAGATGTTGCTGTGATATCGTTCATAGGTTGAAAATCGAACTGGATATGTACTCTCCGGACAAGCAGCATTTGTATTATGTTAGTCCGTGAGAGTTTCTTTTTGGAAAGTCGAAATGAGATGACATGTTCGAATCCTACATCTCACATATTGGATAAGGGTTATAGTTATCTCTAATTTTTTGTATGCTAAAAATAGGATGTATTGGTAGTAAATATTTTTATAACCAATATAACTTTGTTAATCATAAATCCGGCTCCAAACAAAATCCCAATAGGGGATTTGTAGGAACATAAGGGACTTGAAATAGTTATATTTTTATAAAGCCAATTCGTTACTTCTATTTGTAAACTTTATCGTAGTGTAACTTTGATTTTAGATATTTCAATCTAAATCAAGCAGTGTGTATCGAAATTTTTCATATAGGATGGTAATCATTTAAATGATAATAAATAATGGTGTTTAGATGGAAGTTGAAGAAACTTATGTGTTTGAGGTAGATGCTGAAGTCGATGAATATGGCAATGTCTTGATGATGTGTCCTGAATGCCATTCTGATCTTCATGTGCCCTTTATCAACATCATCGATGATTTTTACACACTTGAAGAGAACATGGTATGTCCATTATGCCAGAAAACTATAAATCGAGTACTTCATCCCGATGAAGACTATTGAACAAATCATGGGTGTCTGGAATGAAAATTAGTAAAATATCGATTAAGCAATTTCGAGGCTTTAATGACATTGAATTTCATTTAGGGAATCAATTGACAGTAATAGCAGGACAAAATGGCACACAGAAAACTACTTTGTTAGGGATGTTAAGTCAACCGTTTTCGATAACAGATAAAGATCATTCGTTATATGGTGAAAAGCCATTATGTGGCGGTAATTTCAAATCGGCATTTTCGGATAAATTTAAGCTCTCTGAGAGTTTTGACACAGCAGGTACACATGAATGGACTTTACATTTTGATACAGATAGCACTCCTGATTTTACAGTTGAAAGCATAAAAAGAAGTGATTCACCCATTATTCGCTTTTGGAAAAAGGGCGATAAATCCAAAGGATCTGGCTATTTCCAAATGCCAGTTATCTATTTGAGTTTATCCAGGCTTTTTCCTATTGGAGAAGATGACAGTCTTAAATCAAGTAATGATGTTGAATTAACTGATGATGAATTTGAATTTTATAAAAAATGGCACGATAAGATTCTTATCATCACCGATGGTCAAATTGAAAGTGCAAACTATCTTGCTAGCAAACAAAAAAACACCCTTGGAGCAAACACATCAGTTTATGACTGGAAAATGAATTCAGCCGGTCAGGATAATATAGGAAAAATATTGTTAGCAATACTTTCATTTAAACGTTTAAAGGACAAGGATGGTTATACTGGCGGCATACTAGCCATTGATGAATTGGATGCCACTTTATATCCTGGATCACAACTTGAGTTAATGAAAGCATTGAGAAGGTTTTCTTCAAAGTATGATATACAAATCATTTTTACGACTCATTCACTTACTATTCTAAAAGAAGCTTACGAACTGAGTTCTAATGAGAAAATAAAAGGGCAAGTTAATGTTGTATATCTTGAAAAACTCGATAATAAAATAATTCCAAATGAAGATCTACAATTTGATTCCATTAACAATAGACTTCAAGTAATTACTAGCGAAGATACTACCCCTTCAAAAATAGATGTTTACTGTGAGGACGAAGAAGCCCGTATCTTCACAAAGGCATTATTGAAAAATAAGCGAAACAAAAAACTGAAGTATGTAGATGTATCACTTGGATGTGGAAATTTAAAAGAACTTTCAAGAAAAAAAGTACCTTCTTTTAGTTATCCCGAATCACTAATTATTCTTGATGGTGATGCAGACCTTAAAGGTGTTAATGCAAAAAACATATTACTTTTACCTGGTGGTACCCGTCCTGAAAATATTCTTGCTACATATCTTTATGAACTTAGTGATTCAGATGAGATATGGAAAGAATTTGATTGTGATTACACAAAACAATTTGTTTTTAAAGATATTAAATACCATGAAATTATAGAGGATAGAGATAAAGCAAAACAGTGGTTTAAAAATCAAAAAAGATATTGGGGCAGAGGTAGTACAAGATTGATCAATAAATGGAAGGAGAACAACCCAGAAGTAGAAGCATTTTTGGAGGAGTTTGATAAACTCATATTGGAGTATGAAAAACAGTTAGGTATTACTCTTGGCTAAGCTTTGATAAATCTAGTTGTTGAAACGAAAAACTGCTTCAAATCACCGATATCAAAAAATGTTTATTAAATTATAGCATAATAAACATGAATTCGACGGAATAAATCATGACAATAATATATGACTATTTTATATATGGGATTTTGTGGAGTGAATGAACCGTGGGTCAATTTTACTCTCCTTTGAGATATCCTGGTGGAAAAAATCGTATTTTTAAGTTTGTTTCAAATTTATTTCATGAAAATGAAATGGTGGGTGCAAGCTATGCTGAGCCATATGCAGGAGGAGCAGGTTTAGCGTTGAGGTTGTTATTTAAGGGATATGTTAATCATATTTATATCAATGATTTTGATTCTTCGATCTATTCTTTTTGGAAAGTTATTGTTGAGCAACCAGATCGCTTTTGCTCTTGGATTGAAGACTGTGACATTTCCATGGAAACGTGGTATAATTGTAGAGAAATTCAAAAAAATGGATCTGAAGACTATTTTGAATTAGCAACATCAACATTTTTTCTAAACCGAACTAATGTTTCTGGAATTATTAAAGGAGGCGTTATAGGTGGTGCAGCACAGAAAGGAAAACATAAGATTAATGCTAGGTTCAATAAGGATGAACTCATATACCGCATCAAAAAATTATCCAGTTACCGCTCACAAATCAGTATTTCTAATCTTGATGGTATTGATTTTTTAAAGGAAATTGAGGCAAATACACAAGATATTTTTATTTATCTGGATCCACCCTACTATAAAAAAGGTGCAGATTTATATATGAACTTTTTTCAGGAAAAAGATCATACTGCATTGAGTGAATATGTGAAAAAACTGAATAATAAATGGATGATTTCTTATGATTACAACGATAGTATAATCCGATTATATGATGACAAAAAATGTTTGAGTTACACACTTTCACAAAATACTTCTAATAAAATGGGCACTGAGCTGTTGGTTTTTTCAGATGATATGAAATTTGAGGAATCTATTTCTTTTTTACGAGAACCGTTTTTACTGAACAATTCAGTTGATTGATATTGTTATATTGTCCGAGTTTTATTCAAGTACTTTAAATGATTAAAATGTACTAGGCCTTCCAATTTCTTTGAAAACCATGAACTTGGAAAGACAATAATTAATTCAAGCGAAAGAATGATTGAATCTGCAGGCGGGGTAAGGTGCTTAAAACATTATAGATAAAAGAAGGATAAATTTTTAATAACTTATCACAACCCGTAAAACTTGTTAATCATATCACAAGTATTCTACCTGAAATTCTTTCTACAGAGCACAAGTAAAAGCAAGATTTATTATATTCAAAGTTTGAGTTGATTATATATGTGTCATGCATACCTTCCAAAAAAAGCAGAACATCCTGTGAACTGTCATGTTTTTGATTCAACTGAAAACATGCTACTAATGAGTTTTTACAAATCTAATAAAAGCAAGGCTGATTATCTATTTTTGTGTTAGGATTGTTATGATGCTCTCGAAAAATCAATTAAAGATTAAGTTGTAAAAGTTATAGGAGTTGGTGAACTTAACACGAAAATATTTGGGAATTATGGCTGATTCCCACGATAACCTCAAAATGATACGCAAAGCGGTGAACTTCTTCAATGAAAAACAGGTCTCAGCTGTCCTCCATGCCGGAGACCTCATATCTCCCTTCAACGTAAAAGGATTCACGGAACTGGAGGCCCCTCTTCACCTTGTATTTGGAAATAACGAAGGGGACAGAATCACTATAAAAGAATGGTTTGCAAAACAGGGAGCAAACGTGTGTGGTGATTTTGGCACACTGGATATAGAGGGTTTGCATATTGCCCTGCTACATGGGATCAACGAAGAAGAAATTGAGGCTCTTGCTGCATCCGGTTGTTTTGATCTCATTGTCAGGGGACATACCCATCAGGCAGGCAGCTACATGACCGGCAATACACGAGTGATAAATCCCGGGGAAGCTGCCGGAGTACTTACCGGAAAAGCTACTGTTGCAGTGGTGGATACCGTAACAAAGGAAACCGAGATAATTGAACTATAAAAGAAGGGAGGAGGCGTGGTCTGACAACAACGCCTTTTAAGGTCTGCAAAACAGACAAAGTATTACAAAAGTTATCTGTTGTAATACTTAATCCTATTTTTCTGTTATTTTTCGTTAAATACCTTTTGCTTCATTAGTTAAATTTCTGTTTCTCCTGCTCATTTCGAAAAGTTCAAGTATGTTACTTGCTAACACCCCCCAGTATAAAAGAGGTGTAAAAAATGTTAGGCATAGAGGACCCCTACATATGGAGTGCATATGTTCTGTGCATAATAAGTGCCATTGCCTGCATGGCATATGGAATTGCAAAATGGAATGAAGAGGAGGAAGAGGATTGCCTGTAAGCCCGGTAGTTCTTGGTGTAATCGTTCTGGTCTATCTGATGATAGTCTTCTATTGCGGATGGATTGCATACAAGCGCACAAGAGAAGTTGACGATTACATGCTTGCGGGGCGGAAAGTGCACCCGTACATACTGGCCCTATCCTATGGAGCGGCATTTATCAGTACATCCGCAATCGTTGGTTTCGGAGGAGTTTCCGCAACGCTGGGAATGGGGACACTCTGGCTTGTCTTCATGAATATCGTGGTCGGGATATTTGTGGCCTTTGTCCTTTTCGGATCACGCACACGACGCATAGGTGTGAACCTGGGTGCTGTCACATTCCCCGAACTGCTGGGGAAACGTTTCAACTCAAAATTCATACAGGGTTTTTCAGGTGCCCTGATCGGAGTATTCATGCCCCTTTATGCAGGGATCGTACTTATCGGAGGAGCCCGGTTCATGGAAACGTCCCTGGGAATAAATTATGATGTGGCCGTATTTATCCTCACGATTATTGTTGCAGCCTATGTGATCACAGGAGGTTTGCTGGCAGTTATGTACACAGACGCCATGCAGGGAACCCTGATGCTTGGGGGGATGACTGTACTGCTCATATTAACCTATGTAAACCTCGGTGGAATCACGCAAGCCCACCAGGCCCTCACCGACATGGCATCAATGGTACCAGCAGGTTTAGCTGCAGGCGGACATACTGGATGGACATCAATGCCTTCATTTGACACACCGATATGGTGGACAATGGTATCTACAATTATCCTCGGCGTGGGAATCGGTGTACTGGCACAACCCCAGCTGGCCGTGCGATTCATGACAGTAGATAGTAAAAAATCCCTCAACAGGGCAGTATTTGCCGGTGGACCTTTTATCCTCATGATGGCAGGAGTTGCCTATATAGTGGGTGCCCTTTCCAATGTGTATTTCCTCGATACGCAAGGCCAGATTGCATTGGATGTAGCAAAAGGTAATATGGACCGCATCATCCCGGAGTACATAAACAGTGCCACACCAGATATTTTCGTTGCAATTTTCATGGTAACCCTGCTGGCAGCTGCTATGTCAACTCTCAGTTCCCAATATCACACAATGGGAACTGCTATCGGCCATGATTTTTATAAAGAGTTCCTCAAGGGCGGTAAATCCGGAAAGACAATATCAGTAACCAGACTGGGGATCGCTGTTACAATCATAATGAGTGTTATCCTTGCCTACATGCTGCCAATCAGCATTATTGCCCGTGGAACAGCTATTTTCTTCGGCCTGTGCGCTGCTGCCTTCCTTCCCGCCTATGCAGGAGCACTGTTCTGGCCGCGTATGACCAGGGAAGGAGCAATTGCAAGTCTTTTTGCAGGAACATTCAGCAGCCTTTTCTGGCTGGCCTTTGTCCATGCAAAGGAAGCCGCTCCCCTGGGAATATCACAGGCTATTTTTGGAACACAGACCCTGCTCACCGGCACCTGGACCGTTGTTGATCCAATCCTTGTTGCCACACCAATCGCAGCCGTTACCGCCGTAGCAGTAAGCCTTGCTACCAAGCCAATGCCAGAAGAACACCTCGACAAATGTTACAGGGGATGCATCAAAAGATAAGGCCAAAAGGCGCAATCTTAAAATCCCTTCCCTTTTCTCTTTTATACAGGTGATTTAACCTGCCAACCCTAACAATAATAGCCTGCAGAATGTTCGAAGATGAGATAGCATACCTCATGGAAGAGGACAATTCGGTAGACAATGTAATTATAATCGAAAATGATGAATCTTATGGCATCAGGGATAAACTCAGCAAAGCAGGAGTGGACGTTGAAACAAAAACCATGGTTAATTTGCTGAATAACCCATTGCCTGATAATCAATTCAATATAGTTATCCAGATACTTGAATTTGCCCTACATGCAATCCCAAAAAAACTCAAGGATGAGGTGTACACAAATACCAAAAGATTGACACCCATATCCGATGGTATATTGCTTTTCTACGGATTGTGTGGCAATGTACTCTCAAATATAGAGCAGGATTTTGCCGATTATCCCTGTCCGGTGGGAATACTAAGAGAAAATAACGGGGAAACAGTCGATGACTGTATTGGTGCCGTACTTGGAGGCAGACAGGAATATCTGGACACACTCAAGAGTTTCAAAGGAGAAGGGGCTTTTTTCCTGACCCCTATGTGGGCAGCCAACTGGAGGGATATGCTTGTTTCTTCAGGGTTTGGCAAAGATAAAAACGACATTGAAACATCGAGATATGTATTTAATCAAGTCGGATACAAACACGTGGCAAAGGTTGACACGGGAATTAATTATGAAAAGGATTTCCATGACCATGTGGATGAATTTGCCAATCTCTTCGATTTTGATATACTGCATGTGCCGGCAAACCTGAACACTTTAAAGCAGTGCTACAGTAATTTCAAAAAAGAATTGTATTGACCCAACAGTATCAGGGCCTTTTCCATAAAGTTATTAAAGGTAATTCCTATTCTTTAGCGGACAATTAATCAGGTGATGAATTGACACGCATACTTGCAACAGGAACCTTTGATATACTGCACCCGGGACATCTCTACTATCTGGACCAAGCCCGGAAGTATGGCAATGAATTATATGTCCTTGTTGCGCGGGACTCAACAATCGAACATAAGCCAAAACCCATAGTTCCTGAAAAGCAGCGGCTTGAAATGGTTAAAGCTTTAAAGGTTGTGGACCATGCCCTTCTGGGAAGCAAAGATGATATGTTCAAACCCCTCGAAGAGGTACAACCGGATATTATCGTATTGGGACACGACCAGGTATTCAATGAAAAAGAACTTGAAGATAAACTTCAAAAAAGAGGATTCAATACAAAGGTAATCCGCCTGGGAAAACCCCGGCAATGCCCCCTTTGCAGCAGTGGTAGAATTATAAAAAGGATCCTGGAAAGAAAGAGAACAGAATTATAAAAGACAATTCTCAATCCTTTCAAGAGCTTCTCTTATCCTTTCCTGTGAAATGGCATATGAAAGCCTCACGAAATTGTTACCACTTGGGCCGAAAGCCGAACCGGGGGTCGCAGCAACGTGGGCATCTGAAAGCAATTTCTCAGCAATCTCTTCACCATTCCCGTACTCGCTTACATCCGCAAATGCATAGAATGCACCCTTGGGACGGCTGCAATGTATACCTATATCATTCAATCCATCTACAAGGATATCGCGGCGTTGCCTGAATTCGGCTACCATGTCCTCAACAGGTTGCTGGTCACCTTCCAGTGCCTCAATGGCACCATATTGAGCAAACGTTGTAGCACTGCTGACAGAATGTGACTGGATTTTCTGGAAATCATGAAGGAAATTTTCATTGGCAGCGACATAACCTAACCTCCAGCCTGTCATCGCATAGGATTTGGAAAAGCCATTTACAGTAATAGTGCGATCCTGCATCCCTTCTATAGCACCGATACTGTAGTGTTTTTCATCATAAAGTATCTTCTCATATATCTCATCAGAGAGGACCAGAAGATTATGATCAATGGCAAGGTCTGCTATTTCCTTTAATTTGTCCTTGCCAAACACACCACCTGTGGGATTGCAAGGGGAATTGACAACTATCAGACGAGTTTTATCTGTAATGTGATCGCCAATATCATAAGGAAGAAAGCCATTTTCCGGGTCTGTAGGCACCCATTCAGGGTTTGCTCCTGCAAATTTGATGCATGGTTCATAGGAAACCCAGGCAGGATCGAACAGGATAGCCTCATCGCCATCATCAAGTACAGACATCATAACTTCGAAGATTGCCTGCTTGGCTCCCGGTGTAACCATCACATTGGATGCATCCAGATTCAGATTGTTCTCTGTTTGTAGTTTTTTGGCTATAGCTTCGCGCAGCGGATTGATACCCGGAGATGGAGAATAATGAGTTTCTCCGCTATAAAGCGCCTTGCATGCAGCATCACTGATGTGTCGGGGTGTATCAAAATCGGGTTCACCCAGACTGAAACTAATTACATCAATGCCATCATGCTTGAGCTTATTTGCTATATTGGCTATACGTATTGTTGGGGATTCAGCCACTCGGGCCAATCTTGAAGATGCCATTAATAGCCCCTATGAATTGATTTAGAGACGCCTGATAAGTTTTACCGCAGCCTCTACAGCCCTTTTGGCATAATCGACCCTCTGATGAGCCTCCATGCGGCTCATACCGGGACCTGCAATGCCCAGAGTGACAGGTTTGTTGTATTCCAGAGAAAGGTCGGTAATCTTTCTTGAGGCATGCTGGACCACTATCTCATCGTGACCTGTTGCACCTTCTATTACCGAACCAATGGTTACAACTGCATCGATATCATTCTTTTCACAAAGTTTCTTGATTGCAAGTGGCATATCGTAAACACCAGGTACAAGAACTGTATCTGTCACTTCCGCACCCAGGAATTTCGCATGTTCTATACCAAGCAATTCCATCTGGTAGGTAAGATCCCTGTTAAACTCCGCTACCACAAATCCCAGTCTGATTGTCATTATATTGTTCTCCAATGCAGATTTTGCTTCCTGATCATACTTATAAATTATAAACCAAACCCTCATCCACGCAGGCTTCCTACATCCTCAAAACCCTGCCTCTGGCCCGTACCTGCCTGTTTTACAAGTTTTTCGGGCTTAAAGAGTAGATCCACGACATTACGGGCATGTTCACGGGCACGATTCTCCATGAGAAAAGCAAGCTCCTTCTCATCCTTGCCTTCATCTTCGTGGACAAAAACTTCGATTATATGCGTATTTGTCATAAGCTGGGCCTGGATAATACCCGTGGAAGCCTCATGTGCACACATTTTATCTTTTTCCGCAGCGCCGGGCATTCCCAGAGCCATAACTATTTCACAGCCCTGCTCCTCAATAAGCTTTTTAGAAGCTACCGGCAGGTCCTTTATACCCGGAACTGTGATCCGAATCATACGGGCTGAAACATGCTGCTTGATCTCCTCCACAGCAGCACTGCCCATATCAAAACGTGCAAACGTCGTGTCTACAATACCTATGGTTTTCATAATATCTCATTTACACAATACTTCAATTGCAGCTTCTGTTGCCGGACCCAGTTCTGAAACCACTCCACTTTTCTTGAATACGACCTCAATCTGCTGGAGAGTACTGAGAATATCCCTGTAACTTACATTGGCCATACTTCCAATACGGAAAATCTTGCCCTTAAGATGAGCCTGTCCGCCTGCAATTGTAATTCCGGATTTCATCATTTCCTTTTTAAGGGTTTCACTGTCCATACCCGCCGGGGCCTTCATTGCCGAGACAGTGTTGGAATACGCACTGTATTCATTGAGCTGTGGGAACATCTCGATACCCATTGCATCCATCGCCGCACGCACAGCAGCTGCACCCTTATGGTGCCTTTCTATTCTGGCATCCATTCCCTCTTCTTCAATTATATGAAGTGACTCCTGCAGGGCATAGAATAGGGGGATCGCAGGTGTGTAAGGAGTTTGTGTTTTTTCCTTGTCAGCACTCTTTTTGCAGGCTTTGAGATCAAGATAATAGGGTAGGTTTTCTTTTTTCATTGCATCAAATGCAGCTTCACTTACAGAAAGCATGGAGAGCCCTGGTGGTGCACCAATACATTTCTGGGAACCAACCACTGCTACATCAACTCCCCAATCATCTACAAATACATCATCTCCACCCAGTGAAGTCACACCGTCCATTATAAAAAGGGACCCATATTTCTTTGCCAGTTTGCCGACCTGTTCTGCAGGATTGAGGATCCCTGTAGAGGTTTCGTTGTGAACCATGGTAACGGCTTTTGCTCCTTCCTGAAGTTGTGCTTCAAGCGGATCCAGATCCACTGAAGTACCCCATTCAAATTCCAGGGGAACTACAGAACCGTATCTGGATGCAAGATCCTTGAAACGCTCCCCGAATTTACCATTCTCAATGGAGATTATCCTGTCATCTTTGTCTGCGATACAACCTACAGCAGCTTCCATAGAAGCGGTACCTGAACCACTTAAAACAAAAATATCATTTTCTGTCTTAAAAATGTCAGCAAGAATACGACGACAGTCATCATATATTGCAGAAAACTGTGCTCCACGATGATTAATCATCGGTTTGGACATTGCCCTGAGAACCCTGGGGGGTACTGGCACCGGGCCCGGCATCATTAATAAATTATCTTCAAGGTCCATAGACTTTCCTCTAATAGCTTTTTTAACTAATCCACACCTAATGTAGCGCTAATATTTAACTGTAGTTAAACAGTCAGAATAACCAGTATTAACCGTGTAGCAACTTAATTATGTCGTGCTTGGTAATAAATCCGATAGCAACTCCCTTTTCAAGCACAAGGACTGCAGGATAGCGTTCCAGCAGTGTAGATACAATACCAATATCAGCCTCAGGGGAAACTGCTGGAAAAGATTCACCCATCATATCCCCTACTTTCATTTTGGATATCATGGCGGTTTTGTTCTCAGCCATTGACTTGACAAACGTGTCCTCTGAAATACTGCCTACAGGCACACCATTATCGATCACAGGAACCTGAGAATAACCATGCTCCTGCATGATACTGACTGCATGGTCCACCGACTCATCGGAAGATACAAAAACCACAAGGGTATGCATGATGTTCCTGACACATATCTTTTCTTTTTCAGATTGGTCAAAAGCATCAAATATTTTTCTCAAGGTAGATAGCCTCGGATCAACATCACCCGCCTCTATTCTTGCTATAAGGGGCTGACTGACACCGGCTCTTTTTGCCAGGCCGCTCTGTGTAAGTCCTAGCTCTATCCTTTGCTGCTTTATGGATTGGGCAGTTGGCAGTATCATTTACTATTATTGATGTGAATTTTATTATTTAAGCAATTGCTTATTTATTGCATATAGAAAAAGAAAAGACCTCCCAAATATGCAATATAGGTAGCTAAAATAACAGCTCCCTCCCAGCGTGCAAGTTTGCGACCTGTCAATCCAAAAAATACAATCATTCCCATTATTAACAACATTGCAGGAAAGTCATAGTACAGGGATTGGTCCTGTATTGGAATTTCACTGATAAGGGAAGAAGCACCCAATATAAGTGCTATATCCATCGTATTTGCCCCGAGTATGTTACCGACAGTCAGATCGTGATGGCCCTTAAGAGTAGCTGAAATCGCAGTTATCAGTTCTGGAAGAGATGTCCCAAATGCTACAAGGGTCAATCCTATTATCATTTCGGGAACACCAAGCCACATAGCAATGTCAGTACCAGAATCAATCAGGATACGACTGCCACTCACCACAAGAGCAGCACCAAGAACAAAAAAGGCCACATCTTTTGAAAGAGAATCGGATACTTCATCAAGATTTTGATTAACTTCTTCTTCATTTGTCCCAAAAAGCAAAGATTGACTTCTGTAATTGTAATAGAGAAAAGCAACAAAAACTACCAGTAAAAGTATACCATCAACAGGTGTGAGCATGCCGTCAATGGATATTACAATCAGCAGCAAAGCCGATACAATCATAAATGCACCCCTTTTCAAAAAAGAGGAATCCTCTACAGGAATCGAGCGTACGACTATTACGCCTCCAAGGATCAGGCCGGCGTTGCATATAGCAGAGCCCACAGCGTTACCAACTGTCAGACCTGTATGTCCCAAATAAGCAGCATATACAGAAACTGTAAATTCAGGTGCAGTCGTTGCGAAACTAACAATAGTCGCTCCTATAATCATTTTAGGAATGCCACTTTTTTGGGATATTGAGACTGCAGACTCGGTAAACCAATCAGCACCTTTTGTAATTAGGATCAGACCTACTATAAAAAGAGGCAAAGTATATTGCTGCATTTTTGAATCAGCGCAATATGGTTAATAAAGAATATAAAACTTAACCGGTTAAAATTTTTCAGTCACCTGCAGTAATAACAAGTACAGGTCCTATATCGGCAGCAATTAACCATCTTGTGAGACTTCCAAAGGGATCGCTACGCAATGATTCAGTCCCCATTACAGTAAGATCAACCTTATTTTCCTTTGCAATATTGATTATTTCACGGCCCGGATTCCTGCCTCTAACAACCCGGGTATGGAACTCTATGCCATGTATTTCAGATTGCTTTGCCGCATATTCCAGGTTGGCTTCTATATTCTTAATAACCAGATCTGCAAGTTTTTCATGAAACTCATCCGGCAATGATTTTAAGTAGTTTGGCTCTTCCACATAAATTACAATAATGCGCCCATTCTCCATAGAAGCAATATGCAATGCATTGTCTATCACTTTTTTGGAAATTTTCGTTTCATCAATTGGCACCAGAATGTTACCATAGGTTATGTCTTTCATTTTTACCATCATCCATCTCATGTAAGTCCAAAAGCAGTTACAACAATTACAACAAGTATTCCAAGCCCAACCATTCTGACAGAATGTAGTATCAGGTTTTGACGGGCTATTTTGCCGGAAAACATTCCAAGAGCAGCCAAAACGATTATACTTAATCCAACTGAGACCTCCAGTGCATAATTTTCCAGAAATACAAACGGCAATATCGGCACAAGAGAACCAATGAGACTGGAACCGCCATGGGCTAAAGTATCATACAATATTTTATTGCGTGTTTCTTTTTCAAGACTTGTAGATTCAAGATTGCGCAAGAGAGGTTTTTCAAGGTCAGCAAGATTGCCATACTCTACCGCACTTTCTGCAAGGTAAGAACCAAGTCCATTGGTCATTGCAAGAGCAATCGCACCCCCCAGAGCAGCATTTATTATGAGATCAGGGTTAGAAGAGACATTCGAAGCACCAATGACAACACCAAGTACTGCCAGTATTCCGTCAATACTGCCAAGGATAATATATCTACTCTGATCGGATTTTGGTTTCATTTAAGACACTCAACAGTTTATGAGCACGTAGCAGGACATAGATATATGATTACAAAAAATATAACAATTTTGCATACAGGGTTCGATTTATTCATTCATTCATTCTGACAAAGCACAATAATCAGAAAAATCCAAAGCCTCTTCTATCATATTACGCAGCTGTGAGTCATCAAAAGGTTTCATTATAGTTCCCACGGGTTTTAGTTCATGGACACGATGCAAAATGGCCTTGTCAGATATACCGGTCAGGAAAATAAATTGGGTAGCCAATTTCTGTTTGATTACTTTGGCAGCTTCAATTCCGTCTATATTGCCTTTGAGAACAATATCCATCAAAATCAAATCCGGTTTCAAATGTGATGCCATATTTATAGCAGTTTGCCCGTCTGCCACAATTCCGCAAACAATATAACCCATCTCCTCCAGTTTGAGTTTTATGCCCATTGCAACGATCATTTCATCCTCAACTACCAATATGTCCCCGGATTTCATGATTATTTCCTCTGTTTATTAATTTATGCAAAAAATGTACAAAGTGTATTTTTAGATAACCATTCACTTTTTGTTGCAATAAAATAAAAAAAGTACCGACAAGACCGGTACCTTAATTCCAAATATAGATAATCAAGCTTTCCAGCTGCATTTCTTGCCTGGTTTTTGTTTTGAGGACATAACTTCCACTTCCATGGAAGATTCCCAGAGGCCATGGACATTACAACTTTCAATTGCTTTAAAATCTGTAATCACAGACGTTAGACCACAATCTCCACAAACATTTACACCCCTTATGTGACAGACCTCAAACTCTTTTGCACCAATTAACTCCTCGTTGGGAGTTACTTTAAAGGTTGCTTCTGCTTTTTCTGCAGATGGCCCCAGATCTACTCTTCCTATCTTCTGATCCGCAAGATAGAGGTCTATCCATTCGATGTAGTGATCTTCTTCCATTACATGTGGTTCAATTCCTACAGAAACCGTTACTTCATAGGTACCTCCTGCTGTCATCATTGAAGGCCCTTCGATTACAGGTATATGTTTCTTTTCAGTCTCCGTTGGATTATCCTTGTCTTTTAAACGGTTGATATTATCAGTCATCGTATCACCTACCCATTAATTAAAAAATAAGTTGCCAGCACTGCTGACAACTTCAGAACCTGTAATTCTTAACCGAGTGGAAAAGTACCACGGCAAAGAACACCAGAATTACAGCAACCAGGCTGAAATAAGACACCGGGTCCCAGACAAATTTCATGCCTCCTGACTCCCCCCAGCCTACAAGGACTGTACCCTGCAGGATAACGGGTAGTACAACACAGATACCTGCCACTATAAAAATAAATAAAATGTCAAATATCTGCATGAAAGCACTTCTTTCTTTTCCCCTGCTAGTAACTGCCATATTTAATCCTCCTCAGTCATAATACCTGAATGTATACATGTGTTCCTTTATAGAACTATACACCCTTAGACATGCCGCGGTTCCGATACCCAGTACCAGCAGCAAGAACAGTACATAAACCGGGAATATACTCGACAGTTCGGGTGTACTGTCCCATACCGTGGTAATTATGGTGTAGAAGATGAATGATTCTGAAAAGAACAATACACCCATCAACGCTACCACAACAAGGGCATCCTGTCGTAGTTTGCTCATGTATCTTACAGTATCAACATTTGCTTCTGTTTGTTTATTTTCCAAGATCATCACCTCCTTATGTCCTCACTGGTTCGGGCCAGCCCATCTCTTCACCCCAATCATGAGTAGATTCCAGGCTGCGGTATCTCCAGTTGAAATAGAAATACGCAATCGCATAGAACAACAGGCCAAATATCAGGTTATACCTGTATCCCCACTGCAGGGTTGACATGATCACAAGTGCCAGGAATATTGTGAAATATGCAATCCAGGGTTGCAACGGACCAACGAATGGACGCACTTTGTTGCTGTGCTGCGGGAACATTTTCCTGAAACGAATCAGGGAAAATGGAATCATCACATAACATACAAGTCCGGATGTTATCGAAAATGTAATAACTTGATCCAGGAAACCACTGAATGCAAACGCAATCGCAATTGGCATGGTGAAAATAACAGCCCTGTAAGGTGTTCTATATTTCGGATGTACAGCAGAGAACCATGGTGTAAGGAATTGGTCTTTTGAAAGGGCATACCATGATCTGGATGAGTCACAAATAGTACCGTTGGCACTTGCAAGGCATGTAAAGAGAGTACCGATTGCAAGGAGTACTACAAGCAATTGCACACCACTGTTAGTAGCTGCCTCATATAGTGGATATACGGATACACCAAGCTGCTCGGTTGGTATAAGTCCGGAACATACATACAGAGTCATACCGGCTGCAAGCAAAAGAGTGATCATCCCTGCCTGCTGACCCAGAGGTACTGCCCTGGAAGGATGTTTGCATTCTTCGGCACTCATAGCCGCTCCTTCTATACCCAGATAGAACCAGGGACCAAATTGCAGTGCAGCAAAGATACCTATAAATCCATTTGGAATAGCACCGGATATTAAGTTACCCGGATTCCAGACACCTCCAAAACCTGTTACATTCATGGCAAAGAACACAAGGATTGCCGCGAATGCAGTAAAGGTCAGTGCAAAGTTAAGATTAAGCGCTGCCACAACCCCCCTGTAATTCATAAATGTCAGGAAAGTGATCACTAAAAGCGTGACCGGGAATACCTGTATCTCCGGGAATATTGATTCTGCTATTGATGCCACAACAATGGCATCTGCGGCTTCCAGAGCGATGTATTCCATATAAACAGCAAGTCCAACCAGCGCTGCTGCACCGGGACCTACGAATAAACGTGCCCAGTCATAAGGCCCACCTGCACTTTTGGTAGATGCACCTAGTTCACTTGCACACAGAGAAACCATCAAATACATAGTACCGGCAACAAGTAATGCCAAAAGGGAACCCAATATACCACCTTTGGCAACTGTAAAGTTCCATCCCATATATTCACCCACCAGCACAATCCCGACACCAAGTGCCCATACATGGTATGGTCTTAGTGTCTTGACAAGGCCGGTGGATTCTTCCAAGGGATCTTTAGTAATTTCATCTGTCATTCAATATTCCCCCATTATTTTTTCGCTACCTTCATTGCATCAAGCAACATCCAGCCGATCATGGCGAAACATACCAGGTAAATGACGCCGTTAATTATAGTCCAGGTCATTCGGATGCCTCCTATTTGTTTTTATGTCTCTACGAAAAAAGAGCCATAAAAATGGCTCTTTCACACTCAGAATACCAGACCCAGGTCTTCGAGTTTCTTCTTTGCACCGTCATAGACCTTTACGTATTCCTCGGTCGGTGTAACGGTTGCAACATCATAGCATTCCTGGAAAGTCTTGCCTGCAGGTGCGTTGGCATAATCGCCTTCATAGCTTGCTACAAGTTTATCCAGAATCTGGTTGACAGTATTGATATCCATACCAGCGGTTGCACGTGCAACCTCACCCATCATACGGGCTTCCATACCGGTTGTCTTGTCAGTGATGACACCCTTTGCGGCTGCAACACCGGACAGGATCTCACGGCCGGATGCGGTATCTGTAATGGACTGGGCTGCAGCCTCAAGCAGGCACATCTCGGTGCATGGACCGGCACATGGATAGTACTGGTTACCGGACAGCAGATCTGTGAACTCGGAGATGGTGGCACATGCCCAACCTGCGATCATAAGGGTCTCGCGGGTGTTGGTGGAACCCCAGCGGATGTGGACCGGACCATCAAGGTGCCAGCTGGCACTGCTCATGACCATGGAGTTGAGGTGAGTTGCGACATCGACAATGGTTGTTTCCTCAACACCGCCGGCGTAACCACCAAAGATAGGCATCTGTTCATCCATGATGATGTCACTGTTACCCTTGTAGTGGGCAATGACAGCGATTGCGTCAAGATCGATCTTGAGTTCGTTCAGCTGGGAGACTTCGTGACTGTCGTTGGAGTTCATACCACCGACACAGTCTGCACCGATGTTACCCTGTGCTGACAGGGAAGTCTCAGGGCCCTAAACAGCCATACCTGGACGACCTGCCATGGAAGCGGCGGTCCTGATCTGGCGGGTTTCGGATTTGGATGCAAGAACTTCGTAAGGACTGCCGGGGACAGGAGATTTGCCACGGGCAGAGGTCATTACACCATTGACGATTGTGTCACATTCTTTCTCAAGAGCGTAACTCATGTGCACAGGCATGAAAACCTCTTCGGAAATTGGGGAACCGGTTGGACCACCCTGTACGATTGGCTTTCTCTTGTCGCCTACTTCACGTTTTTTCATGTAGACTGCGTCACGACCACTGCCAAGCTGGAATTCCCTGTGTGGGTTGTTGATTGCATCCCAGATCTCGTCTTCTGTGTATTTGACGATACGATGGGTGTCGGTACACCAGATACCACAGTCCAGAAGCATCTCGAAACCGGCTTTAAAGAGCCTTTCCATCTGGTCCTTGTCGGTTGGAACGAATTCCTTGCCAAAGTCAAGATTGTATTTCTGCTTCAGTTCCATTGCCTTCATTGGAATGGTCATCAGATCCCAGTCATCCTGGGTGCATTTCTCACCGGTCTGGGCACGGTCATAAAAATCATAGCATGTTACGGATTTGGTAAATGTCATAAATTATCCTCCCGGTTTTATTTTTTCATTAATTCAAGAGCCACATTGGCTGCTTCTGCTGCGTTTTCTGCTGTTGCGTCAGCACCGATTTCCTTAATCCAGGAATCTGTGACTGGAGCACCACCGAACATTACTTTTACAGAGTCACGGAGACCTTCTTCTTCAAGCAGACGCATGACGTCTTTCTGGCCGAGCATGGAAGTGGTCATAAGGGCAGAGCCGGAGAGCATAAGTTTCTCGCCTTTGTGGGCTGCTACTTCTTCGATGACCTTGTCGTTGGGTACGTCAACACCCATGTCGATAACGGTGAAACCGTTTGCACCGAGCATGGTTGCAACAAGCCTGTGACCGATATCATGGATGTCACCTTCCTGAACGAACTTGATGCAGGTTCCGACAGATTCTGCAGTTTCATCCTCTGCAAGGATTGGATCAAGAATTTCCATGGCGGCTTTCATGGCCTTGGCAGACATCATTATCTGGGGAAGGTAGACTTCGGCGGCTTCGAATCTGTCACCGATGATCTTCATACCGACAGATAGACCATCGTTGATGATCTCAAAAGGAGTTAAACCTGCATCCAGGGCTTCCTGGACGAGGGGGCCAGCACCATTGATGTCCTGGTTGACAATCGCATCTCTGAGTTTATCATACATTTCCTGTTTTCCCATTAAATCACCTATATCTAACTGTACAACAGCTGTCACATCATGGACTGCTGTTACAATGAAATTAAAAAGCAATTTTATATAACCTAGCCGACCACGGTTTTTCGATCTACATAAAAATGGTAGACACTTCAATAATTCAAAAAACAATTCAAAATGACAGAAGTTAACAAAGCGATCATAACATTAAAATCGACAACGTTTTTGAATACAAGTTACAATCATTTCACTATAAAATTAGGATTTTAACCAGCATTCCTAATAGGGAATTTCATTAAATTAAGTATAAATGGGGATGGGTATAACACCATAAATAGGCAATCACTCCTCCATAAAACCGAAACGAATATGTATCGTTCTAACTGTATCATTTGTACTTGTTAGATTTACATCAAAGTAATCTAAAAGTATATGGTTAATTCGTGAAAATATCTATTGGTGATAATGTGATTAGTGTTAATGAAAAGGGACTTGCAATAATTGATGAAATGCTGGACTGGGAAGATGAGATCAATGTCGAATCCAAACAGCTCGAAAATGGCGCCACAATAATTGATTGTGGAGTCAATGCCCAGGGTGGCTATGACGCAGGTATGTATCTCTCACGCCTCTGTCTTGCCGATCTTGCAGAAATTACTTACACCAAATTCAACCTTGACGGACTCCCGGTGCCTGCGATTCAGGTCGTAACCGATCATCCCACAATCGCTTGCATGGGCTCCCAGTATGCCGGCTGGAGAATTTCCGTTGGCAAATTCTTCGGAATGGGTTCAGGTCCTGCACGTGCCCTTGGACTCAAACCAAAGGAACTTTACCAGGAAATCGATTACAAGGATGATGCCGAAGCTGCTGTGCTTGTAATGGAATCTGGAAAACTCCCGGATGAGGAAGTCGTAGAATATATAGCCAAACACTGCAGCGTTGATCCGGAAAATGTCTATATCGCAGTGGCACCTACTGCATCCATCGCAGGTTCTGTCCAGATATCTGCCCGTATTGTGGAGACAGGCATCCACAAAATGGAATCCGTAGGTTTTGATATCAACACAATTAAGAGTGGTTTCGGTGTGGCACCAATAGCACCTATTGTTGGTGACGATACAAAATGCATGGGTTCAACCAATGACTGCGTAATCTACTGTGGGGAAACCTACTATACAGTGGACTACGGACAGGATGATCTTGAGGAATATGTCAAAAAGACACCATCCACAACTTCCAGGGACTTTGGTAAACCTTTCTATACAACATTCAAAGAAGCAGAATTCGACTTTTTCAAAGTAGATGCAGGCATGTTTGCCCCGGCAAGAATTACCGTAAACGATGTTGCATCCAAAAAATCATACACTGCAGGACGTATCAATCCCGGCATCCTGCTCGAATCCTTTGGAATCAAGGAGGTATAATCCTCCTTTTAATTTTGGTGATCTAAGTGGAAATACTTGAAAAATCCGAAGGAATCGGTGCATTGCTGAAAAGTTTTGCGTCCCTTTCCAGAGAATCGCAAAAAATCATCTTTATAGGAACTCCCGGGTTTTGTACTCCTTTTGCAGAAATTGCCGCTTATTCCCTGCGCAAAAGTTCCAAGCAGATGGGATTTGTAGCCAATACTGATATCGAAAAAGCAAAACAACTAATTCCCACGGATATGGGAATGCAACTCGGTGATACAATTGATTACCATGCTGATACCGTAGTGCTGCTTGGCGGGCTTGCCATGCCCAAAATCGGAGTGGAACCAGAGGAATTGAAAAAGACTCTTGAATCAATATATGAGGGCTCGCAAAAGAAACTGCTTATAGGCATCTGTTTCCAGTCGATATTTGAAAAACAGGGATGGACCGATACCCTGAATTTCGATTACATAATTGATTCGGATATGGCAGTGTCCTTGAAGAAGACATGATAACCCTCCTTTACCATATACGTGCGTCCACGACAACATGCCAGACGCCCGGGGAATATTTTTTGATACTGCGACACTCCATAATCTCCACATTTCTCCCCTGCCTTTTTGCTGCCTTTTTAATCTGCCCAATCGGCCTATCAAACATTAAATTTTCAGCCAGTGCTTCATGAAAATGCAATATACCCCCTTTTTTACTTAATGCACCAATTGCAGCAGGCAAATAATCCGCTGTTCCTCCCACATATCCCATGATTACCCTATCAGCAACTCCTTTAGGTGTAACTTCAGCACAGTTGCCATGCAGGGTTTGTACAATATGTTGCACATTATTCAATATGACATTGTCTTTGAGGTAGCCAAAAGAGATCTGGTTCAGTTCAATAGAGTATATTTGTTCAGGTTGGGAATGCACTGCCATGGGGAGACTGAAATAACCAATTCCAGCAAACATATCAACAACGGTTTCCCCACCACCCAGTTTACTCATCCTGTTTTTTTCCCTGAGGTTGCCTTTGGAATACATAACCTCTGTCACATCAAGTTTGAAATAACAGCCATTCTCTTTGTGTATTGTTTCTGTGGTATTACCACTCACAAGCTGTCTTTTTGGTTGCCGTAAACTGCCATTGATACCCAAATCCCTTATAACTGTGTCACAGGAGGGATACATATTCAGTAATTCTTCAGCAATTTCCACTCCCCTATACATTATTTTTTCAGGAATGGTAACTACTATAATGTTTCCAAGGATTTGCCAGCCGGAAGGAATTATTTCCAGTTCCTCAGGATTCATTTTCCCGGTAAGCCTCTTTTTCAGACTCATCTGTTGACGATAGAACTGCGGTTGTTCCTGCCGTTTAACTTCATAACCACTAACAACATCCGTGACTGGAATTTCGACAAAGTTTTCACCTGCAACAATGCGAGATACTAATTTTCGGTTTCTATCCAGCAAACCCCTGGATTGTAGTTTAGATCTTACTTTTTCAGTATCCCTGGCAGGTACCATTACTGCAAAATTTTCTTCCATTTGGTTCATTAAGAGGTCTGTTTTGTTATAAAATTCATTCGGATTGGAGCGAACATTTATATACTTCACTCCCCTTATAATTCGTTTGGATGAACGCTACGAACCGCACGGCCCTTTTTGCTACCAATAATGGTTTCATTGCAATTAACGGTGCCGTTAAATTGCAGATAATGGATTTACTGGACAAAAGGCCATGTACCTTTGATGAAATAGTCCAAACTACAGGGAAAGCCAAATCCACTGTATCAGTACATCTTAACGATCTTAAAAAAGCAAACCTATTGCGGGAATCAGTAGACACGTTGGATAGACGAAAAAAGAATTATAATTTATCCTCAAAATACGTAGCTTGTTCACAAAAACCACTGGATACTCACTACTACCACAGCCTGGAAAATTTCTCAAGCACATTTTCCAGTGAAACTGATTTTTTCCAGAACGTTTTCTGCGCTTTCAAAGCAGGCTTTGAAGCCCAGGGCATTGATCACAATCCTATCGTCAAACACATAGGAAGTGACATCGGCACACAAATAGCAAATACTTTTGAGCAAGGAGATTTCCTTGACAGCCTTGAAGAGGTGCGCTCTTTCTGGAAATGCTATAAACTGGGAAAGGTACAGATCGAAGATACAGATCCTCTTACTATCAAAGTAAAAGATTGTTTTGAATGTATGTCAATGCCTGTTCTTGGTCACCCTATATGCTCTTTTGATGAAGGAATGCTGGAAGGTATCCTATACAAGATCACCGGTGAGAGGCCTTCAATAAAAGAAACAGAGTGTTATGCAACAGGGGATAACCATTGCCTTTTCATCAAGTTATGATTACTTTTCTGAACGGATTACACCCATATCAGCATTGAGTTTTGGCCCGATCTCTGCAACAATACCCGGCCCATCCGTAGTTTCCCTGCATATTACGCAATGTTCCATAATTCCCAATCTTTCAGTACCATAAATATCCCTGCTGTGGCCTGTTTTTTTCAACACTGACTTGAGCTGGGAACGTGTAACTGAATTTACAATAATCCTGTCCGTGGAAGCTTTCTTCCATTCCCATAATTTATCGGCCTGTTGGCCGGTAAACCTTACCTGTTCACCTTCATTTGTATTGACAATTTCCACTTTAACAGGAATATATGGAATAAGACCAAAACGAGTTGCTACCTGGTCCGGACTGCCTGTTCCCAGATTTTTCAGTCCGCTCGCAGTGATAGAAAGCTTTTTACCAATGTCTACAACGATTTTATCTTCTTTTATGGATTGTATGTAGCCACGGTATTTTTTCCCTGCTACAGGTTCATATACTGGTGTGCCATATTTTTCCTTCAGGAAATGAATCGCAAATTCCGCATCATCTCCATCCGCATCTACGGTAACCCACTTATTTTTGGAAAAACCTATTTCCAATTTCATGTCAAGGTCCTTGAGGTCATCTGCGAATTTTGCAGCAATTGCATCAAGGGTCTGTTCTGTATTTGAATACACTTTTATTGCCAGTTCAGTTTGCATATAATCCCGCACAAAAGAAGAAAAAATTATTTTCTGCCCAGCAGTTTATCGAAGACATCTTTGGTGTTACCATAGGCAATGAGGACATCATCATGTATAGGTTCCTCTGAATTCTCAATTGTATCCCCTATCATATGTATTTCCCTGCTGAAAGGACCCAATTTCAATTTAATCCGGTCTTCACTGGCGTTTGCTTCTACCAGTTGTCCGTAGATTTCCTCTATCTTACTTCTTAATTTTTTAATGCGTTCCAATATTTCTTTGGACTCCCTGTTCAGTTCCGTTCCTTCACTCTCTTCTTCCTCTTCAACTGCTTCTACCAGTTCCCTGTACTTTTCAGGAAGATTCTCCCCGAGTGTTATAATAAAATCCCTGAGATTTGTTACTACATCTACACCATATTCTGTCAGTTCTACATATTTTATTCTACCTTCAGATGTGAACTGTACAAGTCCCATATCAGCCATCTTGGAAAGGATTTTTGTAGTATGTGCAAAAGTCGAATTTATTTGTTTTGTAATAACAGAGGCGTACGTCTTTCTAAGAGACCATATAGTAAGGAGTGCCAGGGTTGGTTTTTCCTGAAGGAACAGGTTTTCTACTTCTTCGCGGGACATTAGAAAATCACCTGATGATATCGTGAGAGCTATCTCAACGTCTATTCTTTATATATATGTTTTTGTTGTATATATATCAATACATATTGGAAAGAATTGACTTTATCACACTTAGAGGGGCATTGGTCTTAAAGGACATCCCGCTGAAATGTGTCCTGCTTGCCTCATACCCCTTATCTCTCAGGTCATCAATGGTCTTTTCAATACGTGGAGCTGCCACAGAGAGCTGTTTGCATAGCCTGTGCTGATCATAAAAGAAGGGGATATCAAGTTCATCCAGACAGGCCTGGATTATTTTACAGGCTTTTTTCTTCTTGCCAATTGGTCTTTTTTCAAGTTCTTCCATGACCTTGGAACAAAAAATCCTGTCATGTAACTTTCCAAGCCAGAGAAGGCCTCCGGATTTCATTTCAGTCCCACATTCCGGACATGTTTGTTCCATGAAAACAGAGTAGCCTTTTTTCCATTCACGGTAACTACAATTGCCACAATGTGTGACATAACCCAGCTCCTTAAGTGTCCGATCAGCGTTTTTAGCCCCGCTTTTAATCCCTACATAACCCCTGACATAATGACGCGTGGCGTGAGAGAGCAATACTTCCATTCCTTTTTCATGGCGTGCCAGATGACGGGCAATAGACCCCAGCAGTATCCGCAATCCCATTTCACTGTGATATTCATTGTTAAGTGCAACTGCACCGTACTTACGAATACCGGAATTCAGGTGAGCCCCGCAAAGAGGAGCAGTGTCAGTAGCTGTAACCTCCAGCAAGTGTACAGCAGAGCGACTGGCAGCATCCAGATAGGGAGCAGGACTTCCAAAAGGGTCCAGATCCACGATATTGAATCGTTTTTCATGGAGAAGAGAATTTGCATTTCTACAGGATGTTTCAGCAATGCCGGAAAGGTCATTGAGTTTTATGTTTTGTTCAATAAACTCACAGGCCTCTGTATCCCAGTCATTAAGTGTCGTCCTGAGACCTATCTCATTTGCTATGCGCAACCCCCTGATTCCGGAGGCTGCCATTGCATCCACATAATCGATCTCTGAAGGAGGCCTTTCTTCAAAATCGAAATTTTCCTTAACAAAAACAGAAGTTGCTGCCACAGTAATATCCCGGTTAAGTTCCATATGAGAATTATAGAAAACCGGTGAATTTACAGGCAGTTTGTCTTCAATAGCAGCGGAAGGAACCTCCACTTCGGTGGTCCCTTCAGTTATTTTTCTTGTTTCCATGTCTTCCACATGACATGGTTTTTTTATTTAACCGTAATTGTCACATTCATACCATTCCAGGGAGGAACATAGGCTTTGAATTGGCCGGTTTCATTGAATGTATAGCGGAATGTTTTGCCAAAAGCCAACTTCTGGTCATCCCAAAGGCCTTCTTCACTTTTGATTGTGAAAAGTCTCTTGGGATCGGATTGTTCATTTCTCCAGATAACCGTATCTGTCCTGTTTATTTCCAGTGATCTAGGAATTGCATTGTAGTTTCTCAAAAGAACTCTGTATTCCCGCGGAGTATAATCCTCCAATTCCGTATC
This sequence comes from Methanohalophilus halophilus, assembly GCF_001889405.1. Taxonomy (NCBI): domain Archaea; kingdom Methanobacteriati; phylum Methanobacteriota; class Methanomicrobia; order Methanosarcinales; family Methanosarcinaceae; genus Methanohalophilus; species Methanohalophilus halophilus. The sequence continues at coordinate 1,527,407 of NZ_CP017921.1, read as the reverse complement.
ATCGGGTTCACTTACATTTTCTTCTCCATTCACATCTTCATCTGTTTGGTTATCTTCATCTGACTGATTATCCTCACCATTTACTGGAACCTGCTCGTCCTGATCCGGAGTATCCTGGGTTGTACAGCCCAATCCCAGCAGGGATATCACAATTAAAAGTATGATTATTTTTTTCATCCGACCACTCCTCTAATTATTGGTTAAATAATAATTATCTTTACAGTTATCAAACTTTCTGGCATAAATGAACAGCAGAGATATCTATTTAAGTATATATGTCAATTTGTGTCGCGGTCATTTTCATTAATATATAAAAGGAGAATTCATCAATGTCTGTAAAAAACCCCCTTGGTGAAAAGATAAGCCAGCTCAGACAATCCAGGGAGATGTCACAGGAAGAACTGGCAAAAGCAAGTAACAACGATGTTGAACTGATAGATAAACTGGAAAATGGAGATCTTGTCCCTTCACTAACACCTCTTTTTAACATTGCAAGAGCCCTGGGTGTCCGACTCGGCACTTTTCTTGATGATGCACCCCAGAACGGCCCGGTGCTTGTAAAATCAGGCAAATCAAAACATGTTGTCCGCTTCTCCGGTAAATGTTCCAATTGCAAAGAGAGTTCACTTGAATTCAACTCACTGGCAGCTGACAAACAGGACCGCCATATGGAGCCTTTCATAATTGATGTACATCCACAAAAAGGAGAACATCCCCTATCATCCCATGAAGGAGAAGAATTCATTTATGTGCTGGAAGGCGATATTGAAATTCTCTACGGAAAAGAAACCTACAACCTTGAAGCCGGTGACAGTATCTATTACGATTCCGTAGTTCCCCACGACCTGCATGCGGTTGATGAAGATGCAAGAATAATGGCAGTTGTATACACACCCTACTAAGGAATTCCTATGTTCACACTGACAGTTACTCCGCGTTTTGGAGATATTGATGGCCTGCGTCATGTAAATAATACTGTAATTCCCGAATGGTTCGAAATGGGGCGAAATCCCATATTCCGGATATTCACTCCCGATCTGGATCTCACTCCGGAAAAGTGGCGACTTATTATGGCTCGCACAGAATTCGATTTCCTGGGAGAGATGTATTTTGATGGGGATGTCGAAATACGCACCTATATTGCCCGCCTTGGTAATTCCTCTTTTACAATCGGGCATGAAGCCTGGCAAAGAGACGAATTAAAAGCAAAAGGAAAAGCTGTAATTGTACATTATGATTTCATGGAAAAGAAGTCTATGCCAATTCCACCTGAAATTCGAACAAGGCTCGAGGAACACTTGATAGAGGAACAGTAAACTATAGGAGCTGGTACTATTCGTTTTGAAAACGAGACTATAACAGATATCTTCGAAGAAATGGTGAAAAAACATCCCAAAAAGGATTTTATGGTTTATCCAGACCGGGATCTTCGTTTTAATTACAGTCAATTCAATGAGCGTGTGGATGACCTGGCAAAGGGTTTGCTTGCCCTGGGACTTAAAAAAGGGGACCACATAGGCATATGGGCCCGCAATGTACCCGACTGGCTGACTTTCCTGTTTGCAGCTTCTAAGATCGGAGCAGTCCTTGTCACTGTAAATACTGCATACCGAAGCCACGAACTTGCTTATGTGGTAAAACAGTCCGATATGAAAGCACTGGCTATAATTGATGGATTCAGGAATGTGGACTATGTTCAGACTGTTTATGACATTGCGCCTGAACTCAAAATACAACAAAGAGGAAATCTTACCAGCCAGGAATTTCCGGAACTGAATCATGTAATCTATATCGGACAGGAAAAACACAGGGGGATGTACAATACCCGTGAATTGCTTCTGCTTGGAAAACATTGTTCTGACGAAAGACTTGCAAAAATAAAGGCATCAACTACCGCTGATGATGTGGTCAACATGCAGTACACCTCTGGCACAACCGGTTTTCCAAAAGGAGTTATGCTGACCCACAAAAATATCCTCAACAACGGTTATTACATCGGTGAGAAGCAAAAATTTACAGAACAAGACCGCCTGTGCCTGCCTGTGCCCCTATTTCACTGTTTTGGGATTGTCCTGGGTGTACTTGCGGCTCTGAGCCACGGGGCTACGCTGGTGATGCTTGAAGTATTTGATCCACTACTTGTACTCGCAGCGGTCCAGAAAGAGAAATGTACGGCCCTCTACGGCGTACCTACCATGTTCATTGCAGAACTCAACCATCCAATGTTCGACATGTTTGATCTGTCATCCCTGCGTACAGGAATCATGGCAGGGTCGCCGTGTCCCATCGAAACCATGAAGAAGGTCATTTCCGATATGCACTGCGATGAGATCACAATTGCTTACGGCCTCACGGAAGCCTCTCCGGTAATGACCCAGACAAGTACCGATGATACCATTGAAAGGAGAGTCAGTACCGTTGGTATAGCAATGCCACAAATCGAAGTTAAAATCGTCGATCCGGATACAGGAGAAAAGCTTAGTCCGGGATAGCAAGGTGAAATCTGTTGCCGCGGTTACAATATAATGAAAGGGTACTACAAAATGCCTGAAAAGACAGCCGAAACAATCGACAGGGATGGATGGCTCCACAGCGGTGATCTGGGGACAGTGGATGAATATGGATACTACAAGATTACCGGACGTATCAAGGACATGATCATTCGTGGCGGGGAAAATATCTACCCAAGAGAGATAGAAGAATTCCTGTACACCATAGATGGTGTCAAGGATGCACAGGTGGTAGGTATCCCTGATGACAAGTACGGTGAGATCGTGGGTGCTTTTGTAATGCTTCAGGAAGGAGCTGCCCTGAGCGAGGAAGACATACGTGATTCCAGTATGCAGAAAATTGCACGGTACAAAGTTCCAAAACACGTATTCATCGTGGATGAATACCCAATGACAGCAAGTGGTAAAATCCAGAAATTCAAGTTGCGTGAGATGGCAACTGAATTACTGGAAAAGAAGAAACAGGAAGAAGAGCAGATTTAATTATCGCTCTTTTTACTTTTTACTCATAAAGCGATATGTCATAATCCAGCGCCGTTGTTTTTTTAGCACATTCACTGCCACTATGTATCATTTCATCTATACTTCTTTTCAAATTGGCAGAATGCATGGCTCCAACTTCCGTTTTTATGAGATTTCCATCACAAAATTAACTGAATCCTCATACTGTTTTGAATACTCTCTGAAATAAGGCTCAATAGCCCTGCAATGAGGACATGTGGGCAGGAAGACCATGACAAGGGTCGGTTCCTTCTGCTTAACAATACCCATCAGTGTACTATCAGTGGCATAAACTATTGGTTGGGCCATCACTTTATTATTTTGTATGGACAAAGATAAAGTTTTCTCGAGCTTAAAGCACATCGCGGGGATAATTATTTTTTCAATTCTCTCTTTCTTTTTGGAATTTGTGAAGAGCGATCTCAATGGTAGTACGCAAGTCCTTTTCAGTAAAAGGTTTCAATATGTATCCATCAGGATCTGTTTCTTTGGCTTTCTTAAAAGTTACATCATCCGAATGGGCTGTAAGATAAACCACCGGAAGAGAAAATCTATCTTTGATTATTTTGGTTGCTTCAATACCATCCATGTCCCCTTTAAGCCTGATATCCATAAGCACCAAATCCGGGAAAGTCCCTTCTACCTTAGTAATAGCATCCTTTCCCGTAGAAGCAACGCCAGAAACAATATAACCCAGGTCTTTCAAACGGCGTTTTATTACCATTGCCACAATAGCTTCATCCTCTACAACCAGTATTCTTGAATTTTTCAATATCACACCTCTTTTTCCCTAAAAGTAATCCTGAAACAGGTCCTGTAATCTGTAGTATCAAGTTCAATATCCCCATCTATCTGGCTTACAAGATTGGAAACAAGTTGTAATCCCAGTGATTCCGTATTTAGGAAGTGGATGTCAGCCGGGAAAGCACCCCCTGAATCTTCAACCTTCAGTATGAATTGACCTGCAGACTTAAAAAAGTCAATGTTAATTTCCCCATACTCACCCTCCATAAAAGCATGTTGCAAGGCATTTGAGGTCAATTCATTGATAATAATACCCAGAGGCACGGCAGAATCCATATCCAGATATAGATTCTCGATATTAAGATGAATTTTGATAGTATCCTCATCAACATTATAGGAGTTGATAAGGTGTTCAACAAGATCTTCGACATAATCTGATAAGTTGAGACTGGTGAGGTTTTCTGAATGATACAGCTTTTCATGAATCAGGGCAATTGAACGTACTCTGTTCTCACTTTGCTTGAAAGCCTCCATAACTTCATCCGACTTGAAATTGAGAGATTCAAGGTAAAGAAGACCGGAGACAACTTGCAAATTATTTTTAATCCTGTGATGAATCTCCTTTATTCGAATCTTTTCCATCTTTTTCAAGGCCTCTTCAGCCTTTTTACGTTCATTGATATCCAGAATGATTCCCTGTAATTTATTTGAATGATTTGCAGAGAAATTACCAATAAAAGTTCTCTCCTCAACCCACTTGATTTCTCTGTCTCGCGTAATAATACGATATTCGTAATTAAATTCCCTGTCACCTCTGTTTACTGCTTCGAGGAGCTGCTGCTCAACATTTCCAAGATCTTCAGGCACTACTATGTCCGCATAGGTAATGTGACCCTTCGTAAACTCATCCTGAGTATAACCAAACTGGGAAATATTCCTGGATACAAATTCTACCGGCCAGTTTTTCTGGGATTTCCACTTGAATACGATGACCGGGCTGCGGTTTACTACATCTTCCATTTCTGCACGCAACCGGTTTGCTTCCTGCAGGCTATCAAGCACCTCGTTGAGTCCTTCCGGAATTTTCTTGAAATCAATGTCTACATCCGTATTTGCCCTGATGTCAAGGTCACCTTCCAAAGCTGAATCCGAAATTGTCCTGAACTCATCCACAATACCGTTTATCCGATTTGTAAATGAAGCTGCGATCAGATATGCCATCAGTCCCATAAAGACGATGGAAAACGTATAGATCGTAAACAACATCGACCGCAAGGAAGCTACGCCTGCAAATATCTCATCCTTGGGGACGGAAATGAGAATTGAATAATTGCCTGTGGAAATGGGTTCATAAAAGACTATCACATCTTTCCCGTTTGACGGATCTATAACATCGACATAACCACTCTTGCCCTTTTCAATATCATTGGCAACCTCATGAAGGGTTGGATTGTCGAATTCCCTGAGCGTTTTTGAACTAATCCAATCCTTCCTTGTGGGATGGGAAACAATAATACCGGTATTGCTTACCATAAACAAATAACCGGTCTCAAAAGCCTTTACACTACTAACCGTATTGTCTACGTATTCCAGACCTACATCCACCCCGCCTATACCTATGAATTCATCTTTCTCAATTATCGGGGAGACATAACTCACAATCAAAGCACCCTGATAAAAATAAGGTTCGGTTAATACATCCTGTTTTGTCCGTTTTGGTAACTGGTAATAATCTGATGTCCTGTAATCAACAAGTGGCTCAACATCTATATCTCCCCCAATCCTGTTCCAGTAGGGAAGAAACCTGCCCGTCCCATCATGGGCTGTAGTATTTATATATCGTTCATCCTCTCCATCAAAGGCATCAGGTTCAAAGCCACTATAGGTCCCTATCAGCTGAGGATTATCCTCAAGTATGCTGCGTACTACATAGCTGGCTTCTTCTCTTGTAGAAGAATCATGAATAGCACCCATTGTGGTGGCTATATCCCTGGCAATCGCCATATTGGATTTCATATCTGCATTGAATTGGTTGGCATAACTTTGTGCCATTTTAGAAGACTGGTCATAAGCGAGCTGCTCCTCCTGAGAAGTAACCGTTGATATGACTATTGAAGATGAAATAGACAGGATTAGAAAGACACTTACTACAATATAAAGAACAAGTTTAAACCTGAGTGACAGGTCTTTCCATACCAAATCACTCACTTCCGTTTATGATTTCAGACAACATCTTATAGGAAACTGAAACCGAAAGGTCACGACAATAAACAAATAGTTGTGTCGCCCACTCAATTGAACCTTCAGTGAAGCTTATTATGTCCCTGTGGTCATACATATGTGATTTATTGAAAAAGCAGAAGTAAGTAAAATCATCACCAATAGTCAATGAAGGAATGTAGTCGTTTTCCCGGAAAAGCCTGATATCAACATTTGCCCGCTCGATCAGTTTTTGCATATCTGAAGGCGATTCAGCCAGTATCCTTTCCATTACAGAACCTGTAAAAATCAATTCCAGGTTCTTGCCTGCAGAAGAAATGGAATTAAAAACTTCAATATGATCAGGATGGAAAAAAGAAATCAGACATTTAATATGATTGGATTTGAGTATATTTGTATGCAACTGCGGCTGCAGATCATACATGTGGTCAAGATCGGGTTCAATGACTTCAACTGCACCCAACTGACCTATATTTTCCAGTAAATGGTGGGGAATTACATCCATGTCACGTGTTTCCCAGTAAGATTCTTTTGAATCAAAAACATCAAGCATACATGCAAGTGGTGACAGGTTTTCAACTATTAAGCGCCCGGTAGTCGTAAGATCATAGATTCCCTCATCATCTTTGGAGACAAGACCTGTTTCCCGTAATTTTTTGATTTGAGGAAGAATGGAAGAAGAGGTGACATTAAGGTGCTCTTTTACCTTCTTTATGTCAGTGGGACCTTCAAGCAAAAGCAAAAGGAATCTTTCCCTCTTGTCGGAAAGAAATATAGTGTCAATCAGTTCCTGTGGAGCCATCTAATATCCTCAACTTTCAATCTTTTCACAAAGAGAGCAATAATAGTCGAAAAGCTCATCTCCCCATTTAAGGGCACTCTCATCAAAACTCATTATATCTTTATGATCATAACGTCCGTTTTTATCAAGAAAACTTATGTAAGTAAACCTATCCGATGTGTCAAGGCCAGGAGGTCTGCTATTTTCCGGAAAAATATACACATGAATATGCGGAGCCCTTATAAGGCGGGTCATTTTAGAATCACATGAATGTTTCATTCTTTCAAAAACAGGTGGTGTCATAATCAAAGACATGCTCTCTGCATGTTCCATTAATTCACAATAAATATCAGGATATTCCGGTCGGTAAAAAGAGATTATCGATTTTATATTTTTGGACTTGAGCAGGTTTTCAGTGAATTCCCGGGGAATTTCAAAGGTATGATTTAAGTCAGGTTCAATCAAAAGATAATTCCCAAGTTCATACAGCCTGCGAAATAATTTTGGTGGTAATTCACTTAAGTCATGTGCTTCCAGATATGTATCGTCATTGTTCACCATCTCTATCGTATTCAAGAGAGGAAGCATTTTCTCAACGATTAGTCCCCCGATAGTGGAAAGACAGTATTGTTCATTCTCTTCAACTATCAGGTACTTCTCTTTCAGTTTTTTGATCTGGGGCATCATGCCCCTAGAAGTCACATTCAGAGATGTCTTTATCTGATCGATGTTCCTGGGGCCTTCCATTAAAAGAAGCAAGAGATTCAATCTCTTATCGGAAAGCCAAACTGTATCACTTAGCGAAGAACCCATTATATCAGCATAGCTGTTGGAAGTAGATATTATTAATAGTTTCTGTATAAAAAAGGAAAAAACAAGATCGGTATATGATACCGATCTTGACCACTGGTCTTAGAATACCAGACCCAGTTCTTCGAGTTTCTTCTTTGCACCGTCATAGACCTTTACGTATTCCTCGGTCGGTGTAACGGTTGCAACATCATAGCATTCCTGGAAAGTCTTGCCTGCAGGTGCGTTGGCATAATCGCCTTCATAGCTTGCTACAAGTTTATCCAGAATCTGGTTGACAGTATTGATATCCATACCAGCGGTTGCACGTGCAACTTCTCCCATCATACGGGCTTCCATACCGGTTGTCTTGTCAGTGATGACACCCTTTGCGGCTGCAACACCGGACAGGATCTCACGGCCGGATGCGGTATCGGTCATGGACTGGGCTGCAGCCTCAAGCAGGCACATCTCGGTGCATGGACCGGCACATGGATAATACTGGTTACCGGACATAAGGTCTGTGAACTCGGAGATGGTGGCACATGCCCAACCTGCGATCATAAGGGTCTCGCGGGTGTTGGTGGAACCCCAGCGGATGTGGACCGGACCATCAAGGTGCCAGCTGGCACTGCTCATGACCATGGAGTTGAGGTGAGTTGCGACATCGACAATGGTTGTTTCCTCAACACCGCCGGCGTAACCACCAAAGATAGGCATCTGTTCATCCATGATGATGTCACTGTTACCCTTGTAGTGGGCAATGACAGCGATTGCGTCAAGATCGATCTTGAGTTCGTTCAGCTGGGAGACTTCGTGACTGTCGTTGGAGTTCATACCACCGACACAGTCTGCACCGATGTTACCCTGTGCTGACAGGGAAGTCTCAGGGCCCTAAACAGCCATACCTGGACGACCTGCCATGGAAGCGGCGGTCCTGATCTGGCGGGTTTCGGATTTGGATGCAAGAACTTCGTAAGGACTGCCGGGGACAGGAGATTTGCCACGGGCAGAGGTCATTACACCATTGACGATTGTGTCACATTCTTTCTCAAGAGCGTAACTCATGTGCACAGGCATGAAAACCTCTTCGGAAATTGGGGAACCGGTTGGACCACCCTGTACGATTGGCTTTCTCTTGTCGCCTACTTCACGTTTTTTCATGTAGACTGCGTCACGACCACTGCCAAGCTGGAATTCCCTGTGTGGGTTGTTGATTGCATCCCAGATCTCGTCTTCTGTGTATTTGACGATACGATGGGTGTCGGTACACCAGATACCACAGTCCAGAAGCATCTCGAAACCGGCTTTAAAGAGCCTTTCCATCTGGTCCTTGTCGGTTGGAACGAATTCCTTGCCAAAGTCAAGATTGTATTTCTGCTTCAGTTCCATTGCCTTCATTGGAATGGTCATCAGATCCCAGTCATCCTGGGTGCATTTCTCACCGGTCTGGGCACGGTCATAAAAATCATAGCATGTTACGGATTTGGTAAATGTCATAAATTATCCTCCCGGTTTTATTTTTTCATTAATTCAAGAGCCACATTGGCTGCTTCTGCTGCGTTTTCTGCTGTTGCGTCAGCACCGATTTCCTTAATCCAGGAATCTGTGACTGGAGCACCACCGAACATTACTTTTACAGAGTCACGGAGACCTTCTTCTTCAAGCAGACGCATGACGTCTTTCTGGCCGAGCATGGAAGTGGTCATAAGGGCAGAGCCGGAGAGCATAAGTTTCTCGCCTTTGTGGGCTGCTACTTCTTCGATGACCTTGTCGTTGGGTACGTCAACACCCATGTCGATAACGGTGAAACCGTTTGCACCGAGCATGGTTGCAACAAGCCTGTGACCGATATCATGGATGTCACCTTCCTGAACGAACTTGATGCAGGTTCCGACAGATTCTGCAGTTTCATCCTCTGCAAGGATTGGATCAAGAATTTCCATGGCGGCTTTCATGGCCTTGGCAGACATCATTATCTGGGGAAGGTAGACTTCGGCGGCTTCGAATCTGTCACCAATGATCTTCATACCGACAGAAAGACCATCGTTGATGATCTCAAAAGGAGTTAAACCTGCATCCAGGGCTTCCTGGACGAGGGGGCCAGCACCATTGATGTCCTGGTTGACAATCGCATCTCTGAGTTTATCATACATTTCCTGTTTTCCCATTAAATCACCTTATTTACATATTATAGATAACCAGCGTGTCCTTAAAGGAAACTATTTGCCGGTTAACAACTACTAAGAACCTGATTATTTATTTTATATAAATGTTTTTAGTATCGAACATAACTATTTATACTTAAAAACGCAATCAAAAGACATGGCAAAAAAAGAAATGTATCCTATTAAAGAAAAGATGAGCATGGAAAGCCTGGAAAAAAGGATAAGATACATAGAATACCTTACGAAAGTTTTGACCCGTTTGTACTTCATAAGATATCGATACAAGGGTTTTTCAGTGGAAGAATCTGCAAAAAAAACAGGCGTCACAAAAAGGGTTGGTTACATATGGCAGAGAAGATGGAACCGGGATGGATATCCCGGATTATTTCCCAAATATGGTGGTGGCAGACCTTCAAAACTCAGTGAAGAACAGAAGTACGAACTGAAAAATATACTTCGGGAAAAAAAGAAATGGAAAACTTCTGATGTACAGGCAATTATAAAAGAAAAATTTAATGTGGATTATTCATCAAAACAAGTAAAAGTGATTATTGATTCCTTATCCTAATAGTATACGAAGTTACGTAATATACAGAATAACATTAATTAAAAAGTAGGATTGCTGACCAAGTCAAATTAAATATATACTATAAATAACCTATTAAAATGCTCTAAATTGTACTTTATTTAGTATAATAGTAATATGGGAAGAGGAAATTTTTAAAATAACTTTTTACCTCTCCAGAAGTTATATTCATAAAACCTGGATGAAAAATAATGAAGATGGACCCACGCTGTACTTACTGCCTTCTTTCAAGAGTACACTATGAAGCAGAACTTGCAACAGATGACACAGATAAAATATACAGGGCAATTACAGAGTGCATGGATGTGATACGAGACACCTACAAGCCGGACGTTGCCGCAGGAGTGGTGTCAACAGCCGTACACAGGAAAGCCTATGAAATAATTGAAAACAACGATCCATACTATAACTTAAAGGAACTTAGTAATAATACGGCAATGCAGGTATATCCTGCTGCTAAAGACCTTATCTATCAAAATGGACCTTCACTGGAAGAAGCATTCAGAAGAGCGATACTTGCAGCAGTTATAGGGAACTATTTTGACTTTGGAGTAATGGGTTTTGATGTTGGAGAAGATGTTTTTGATGAAACATTCAGGAACGTCTTTTACAAAGGACTTGACGTTGACGATACATCCGAAATGTTCAAAATGCTTGATAATGTTATATATGTGGCTGACAATTGCGGCGAAATTATTCTTGATACATTTGTTTTCGATATCATCAAAAAAGCAGGAGGCAACATCACACTTGTTGTGCGGGGAGAACCTATACTAACCGATGTGACTATGGAAGACGTAAGGCAACTCAACCTGGAAGATAAAGTCGACAGGGTTTTGACTACAGGCTGTAATGCAATCGGAGTTGCTTTTGATGAGGCACCGCAAGAATTACTAGAAGCCTTTGACAAAGCAAGTCTTATTATCAGCAAAGGTATGGCAAATTACGAAACCCTTTCAGAAAGAAAAATGGGCCCCATTGCTTACCTGCTGCAGACAAAATGCGAAAGTGTTGCACAGGACATGGGTCTTGAGAAAGGTTATTCGGTTGCCAAACTCATGAGGTGAAGTTATGTGTGAACTAAAAGCGGTTCTGGAAAGGAGAGAAGGAAATAGAGATATTATTATGGAGTCAACTACACATGTAATTGTGGAAGGAGAAGTAATTGAACTTACAGGCATATTCGGTGAAAGAGAAAATGTGCAGGGCTCTATAAAGGAAATCGATTTCTCAAAGGGAGAACTTATAATACTCGGAAATGATTAAATATCAAAACCGGGGGAATAGGAGCAAATCCCTTTAACTGTATATATAGCCGACACTACAGGGAAGGTACATAAAATGACAGTCAAAGTTGCAATAAACGGTTACGGAACCATTGGAAAGAGAGTTGCAGACGCTGTAAGCGTCCAGGACAACATGGAAATTATTGGAGTAGCAAAGACCCGCCCTAATTTTGAAGCTTTTATGGCAAAGAAAAAGGGATATGATGTGTTTGCACCTGAAGATAGAATTAAAGGGATGGAAAATGCAAACCTTGAGGTTGAAGGTTCCATTGACGATATGCTTGAAAGGGCAGATGTCGTTGTAGACTGTACACCCGGTGGAATTGGTGAAAAGAATAAACCAATTTACGAAAAAGCAGGCGTCAAAGCTATCTGGCAGGGCGGGGAAGACCACGAACTTACAGGTTGTTCATTCAATGCACAGAGCAATTATGAAGAAGCACTCGGAAGAGATTTTGTACGGGTGGTATCCTGTAATACGACCGGTCTATGCAGGGTCATCAAACCTCTTGATGACAAGTTTGGAGTAAACAAAGCAAGAGTGACCCTGATGAGAAGGGCTGCTGACCCGGGGGACATCAAGAAGGGACCAATCAATGCTATTATTCCCAATCCCATTAAACTGCCTTCCCATCACGGACCGGATGTCAAAACCGTCCTCTCAGGTATTGATATTACTACTACAGCTGTGAAACTTCCTACGACCCTTATGCACCTGCACACTGTCAACATGGAACTAAATAGCGAATGTACGGCAGAAGAAGTAGAAGCTTTACTGGCCAAACAATCCCGTGTGCGTTTTGTCGGACAGGGTATCACTTCCACGGCTGAGATAATGGAAATGGCTCGTGATATGAACCGTCCAAGATGTGACATGTGGGAAAACTGTGTATGGAACGAATCTATCACGATATATGAAGGAGAACTGTACTTCTTCCAGGGAATCCACCAGGAATCAGATGTAATTCCCGAAAATATCGATGCAATACGTGCTATGATGGAAATCGAAAAGGACGGAACAAAGTCCGTAGCAAAAACTAACAAAGCAATGGGTATCTAATACCCATCTTTTTATGCAATCGATACAAAGCCTCCTTGAAGTGTGCAACCATGCTTCAAAAGAGGCTAACGAATCCATAAAAGACCTTGTCGGAAAAAGAAAAGCATACAAATCCGTATACATGGGAGCAGATGGAACCCGTACAAGGCTGATCGATGACAGGGCTGAAAAGGCAATTTTTGAAGTGTTGAAAAGTTATGGCAATTGCCGCATCCTCAGCGAAGAGTATGGAGAATACATTCCTGATAAAAAAACTGAAATCACTTTTGTAATTGACCCTCTTGACGGCACATATAATGCAGCCCACGGAATCCCGTTTTATTCAACTTCTATTGCTGTTGGCAATGCGGATCTTTCTTCAATCTACTTTGGATATGTTAAAAATCTCTGCACAGGCGATATATACCATGCATATAAGGGAGGAGGAGCATATCTAAATGGCAATCCGATAAATACATCCAACAGAAAACTATTAAAAAATTTCAGTGTCAGCCTTTATGGTTACCATAACAATGTAGAAGATACCCTGGAGCTTTCCAGAAAAGTAAGAAGGGTTCGAATACTGGGAAGTGTGGCCCTGGAACTCTGCTATGTTGCCTGCGGCAAACTTGATGCTTTTGTAGATATCAGGAATTCACTGAGGCTGATTGATGTTGCTGCAGGAAAACTTATCCTTGAAGAAACAAATGGAAAAGTAACCAACGGAAAAGGTACAGAGTTACACCTTCAGGATAGTGTTGTAAACAGGCTTTCCATGATAGCATCAAACGGACATGCCCACAGGGACATACTTAATTTTGTGGGGAGAAAAGATGAAAGTAAATAAAATCGGTATAGCCTCCAAATATGATAGTCCGGAAGCCCTGGAAATGGTTGAGACTATTGTGAAAAGGTTTACTTCGCAAACTAAAATTGTTCTGGATGAAGGGTCTTTTGACATGTTAAATCTTCCTGAAACGGAACGATTGCCCGTGGAAGAAATGAAAGAAGCAGGTGTCAACCTGATGATTTCAATCGGAGGAGACGGAACTGTGCTGCGCAGCATATCCAGGATGGATGATCCACTGCCACTTCTGGGAATTAACATGGGCATGCTGGGTTTCCTTGTGGATGTGATGCCTGAAGAGGCAATTCCTACAATCGAGAAAGTACTGGAAGGATTCGAATATACCGAACGTTGTCGTATTGCAGTCAACCTCAATGGTGAAGAGTTACCCTGTGCAACAAATGAAGTTGTACTGACCACAGCCAGACCTGCCAAGATACTGACATTCCGGGTGACGGTTGACGAGTGTATGATAGAAGAGTTCAGATCCGACGGAGTAGTAATCGCTACCCCCACAGGTTCCACAGCCTATGCTATGAGTGCCGGGGGGCCTATTCTGGACCCCAGGGTCAACGCTACCCTCATAGTACCTCTTGCACCCTTCAAACTTTCAGCCCGCCCCTGGGTGGTACCTTCTGACAGGCCCATAAAGGTCGAAATAACTATTCCGGAAAAGGAAGCTGCGGTTGTTATTGATGGACAGCATACTTACACAATGAAAAAAGAAGATACCGTTTGTCTTACAAAAGCAAAAAATCCCGCTCGTTTTGTAGTGACTGAACGTAGTGGTTTCTATGAGAAAGTGCAGTCAAAACTTCGATGATGCAAACACATATCTTTAAATATAAAAGTAAAGATAGGACCGGATAGCGATAACATGGCTCCAAATAAAGAGTATTCCAGAAATGAAATGATGGATTTTATTGATATCGAACCTCTTGATATAGAAATATGTGATGTGACCCTCAGGGACGGCGAACAAACTCCCGGTGTTGCATTTACCAAAGAAGAGAAAATGGACCTGGCAAATGAGCTGGATGCGATTGGTGTCGAGGTTATTGAAGCAGGATTTCCTGTTGTTTCTTCTTCTGAAAAAGAGACCATAAAGGAAATTAGCAATATGGGGCTGGATGCAAAAACATGCTGCCTAGCCCGGTCCATCATAGGGGATGTCGATGCTGCTATTGATTGTGATGTCGATATCGTGAGCATATTCATAGCTCTTTCAGACCTTCACTTGAAACACAAATATCACCGATCATGCAGCGACGTACTGAGTTGCTCAATGGAAGCAGTAGAATATGCAAAAGACCATGGACTTAAAGTCAGGTTTGCCGCAGAGGATGCCACGCGTACACCCATACCCACCCTACAACATGCATTTCAGGAAGCGGAAAAATACAATGTTGATTATGTAAGCATCGCTGACACCATCGGAATATTGAATCCACCTACTACCAAATACATGGTTGAAAAGGTAAAAGAAAAGGTACATACACCCATATGCATTCACTGTCACAATGATATCGGACTTGCCACTGCAAATACTTTAGCAGCAGCTGAAGCAGGGGCAAAGCAACTACATACCACCGTCAATGGTATCGGAGAAAGAGCAGGAAACGCTCCTCTTGAAGAAGTACTTGTAGCCCTTCGTGTCCAGTACGGAATCGAAAACTACGATACCACACATCTTAACGGTCTTGCTAGAAAAGTCGAGGATTATTCCGGCCTGACAACTCCCGTAAATAAAGCTATTGTGGGCAAACATGCCTTCACACATGAATCCGGGATACACGTCATGGCAATCCTGGAAGAGCCGCGGACTTACGAACTCTTTTCCCCGGAAATGGTTGGTGGGGTCCGAAACCTTATAGTCGGTAAGCATACAGGCTTGAAGGCCTTAAAAGGGATAATAAAGGATATGGGAAATTCCCTTGAACATGAAGAATTATGTGCATTAATGGAAAAAGTAAAGAATTGTACAGAAATCAAACGCGGAATTTCAAGACCACGCCTGGAAGAAATGATCGATGATATTAGGTCCTGTAAAAGAGATGATGAATAATTCAAGACATCTCTTCTTCAGGTATCGAAACCTCTCCTGTATTCAAAATTACAACATAGTCAGAAGAATTTCTAAGGGCAGTTGAAAATCCAGGTTCTACACCAAAGATTATAGTTTCTTTCCCGTGTTCATTTGCTTTATTCAACAAGGGTTTAAAGTCGGCATCCCTTGTCACAAGTGCAAGAGTATCTATATTGGGATTATGAACAAGATCCATTCCCTCAACAGCAAGCCTTACATCCACATCGCTTGAGCAAATAACAGGCTCGAAACCATTGTTTTCCACGGCTTCTACAAGTTTATTAGACGCATACTGATTAAGGAAAACACGTCCTATCTTGACATTACCATACTCTTTCAATACATCCCTTATTTCTTCTAAATTTACATCAAATTCCTTTCTCAGGACATTGGGGCCATCTACAAGAAGTCCAATACTCCTTCGCCCTACTTCCTTTTTAGTACTCAGGTATTTGACTATGGAATTAAATCCGGTTTTTACATTCTGCATATTGCCTCTTATCGCAGGTATAAACATTATAATAATAAATATGTGCAATCACAGTATCAGCAACAATTAACCATAATTACAAATAATGACTATAATAACAACTAAGGACCTGCAAACCTTATAATCTTTCAGCAAGCAACCATTCATTTACATTCTTTTTGGAATATGAATCATCCACAAGTACGAAATAGTTTTTGTACCTCCTTCCTTCTTTCTTTCTCCTGTACCTAATCTCCCCCCTGTATAAGAGAAATTTGTTGAAAATATCCTCAAATTGCATTCTTTCGTCATTTGTCAACTCAATGATAGATTGACCATCACGGTACCAGTTATACACCCTTAAAACAAATACTTCTCTTATTCTTTTTAATCCTTCGGCCTGTTCAAAAGCGTCAAAGTATAAAGTCTTTCTAATTTCAGGTGACCAAGCTGCAATTTTTTTTTCAATATCAATAAACTGCACGGGAATTTCTTCCCCTTCACGAGGCCTGGGATATAGTAAAGAAAGATGCTTGGTGGAGCCCAATATCACCACCGCCTGTAAAAGGAACCCCGGGAAACCTTTAGGTTCTTCTTAAGTCTGCGCCCCACGATGATGCCGACAAAAACTCCGCTCAAGTGGGCTGCATGAGCTATCATGTCCCCGGAAATATTCATGTACATGAAAAATAGGTCCACAATCACAAAGAGTATTAGAGCAGATTTGATAGTCATTGGGAAGAAAAAAACATATACGGGCAAATTTGGTTCAAGAATTGCAAGGGTTGCAAAAACACCCATTATTGCCCCACTGGCCCCGACCATCGGGTAACTGGTAGAGGTCGTTGCGATGAAGCCCAAAGCTGCAACTATCCCGGAAATAAAATACAGGTAAATAAACATTGAATTGCCAATGCGCCTCTCCAGTATCCGGCCAAAGAAATAGAGAACAAGCATATTGAAGAACAGGTGACCAAGACTTGCATGGAGAAACATATGAGAAATCAAAGTCCAGGGTCTGGATAGGATATTACCCGGTTCAAGCTGGAATAAAGTGTAATAAGGCTGGCCCAACAGGAGCTCCAGGAAAAATGAAAATATACATATAATTATTATGGCCATTGAGGGGCTAGCATAAAAGGAGCGTTTAGTCCTGTTAAATGCACTCCCGGCCGCACCTTTTGCAGCACTTTTGGTGGCTTCTTTAAAAAAATCCTTCACTATTTGATCTGTACCGGAAGTACTGCGGCCTCTGGTACCACTATTTCCAGCTGCATTTCGTGCAGAGCTGGAACGTGTTCCATCGTCCAGGCCTTCACAGCCATGTCTTTCAGGAAGACGATGATCAGAACAAAATGTTTTGCCACAGTAGCGGCATGTATACATCACTGGCTCTTTCTTACCACATATCCAGCATTGATTATCCAAAATATCCTCCTACCTAAACACATATGCAAAAGTAAATAAATCTATTTCCATAATCAGAAAGCAGGTTGAATTAACAGCGCAAACACACAAAAAGAATTATCTATTATAATCATGATAAATACCAGAAAGACTTATATATTGGATATACATTAGTTATGACACAGTCCACTACTGTATAAACTATTAACTTTTTATCAAACTTTAACCTCCCATCAAAGCTATCCGTTTATAGCAATGGGACACCAGGAGGACAATACATAGATGAGTGAACTTAAAACAGGGACATTCTCTGTCAGCGACCTGGAAAACGTCCAGATCAACATCGGAAGCATTGTAGGTGCTATCGAAAAAACAGCCGCTGAAGAAGGAGAAGTCGGGCCCACCATAAAACCAAATATCTCCGGACTGAGGGATTGGGACTATAAGCTTCTTGAGAGATATAACGCAGTCTACACACCTATGTGTGACCAGTGTTGTTATTGTACGTTCGGTACCTGTGACCTTACCGGGAACAAGGAAGGTGCATGTGGTATCAACATGGAAGGCCATAACGCCAGGGAATTCATGCTGCGTGTGATTACAGGAGCATCAGCTCACTCCGGTCACGGAAGACACCTGCTCCACCACCTCATAGACAAATACGGGGCAGATTACCCGCTTAAAGTTGGACAAACAAATATAATTGCTCCTAATGTCCAGATGGTAACAGGCAAAAAACCTGAAACTCTCGGCGATCTTGAAGACGCCCTGGGTTATGTGGAGGAACAACTCGTTCAGCTTCTTGCATGTGTCCATATGGGACAGGAAGGAGAAGCAATCGATTTCGAATCCAAGGCAATGCATGGTGGTATGCTCGATCATGTAGGAATGGAAGTGTCCGATATCGCACAGATTTCCTGTCTGGAAATGCCAAAATCTGATGAAGAATCACCACTGTCCGAAATTGGTATGGGAACCATCGACTCCGAAAAACCTGTGCTGCTTGTAATCGGCCATAACGTTGCCGGAGTAACTGACATTATAGACTATATGGAAGACAATGACCTGACCGAAAATATGGAACTTTGTGGTCTGTGTTGTACTGCTCTGGACATGACAAGATACAGGACCGAAGGAGGAGACGTGCCAAAGGCCAAGGTTGTCGGAACCCTTGCCAAGGAACTCAAGATGATACGCTCCGGTGTTCCTGACGTTATTGTTGTCGATGAACAATGTGTACGCGCTGACGTGCTAAGGGAAGCACGGGAGCTTATGATGCCTGTCATCACAACCAATGAGAAAATCATGTATGGGTTGCCTGACAGGTCCAAAGATGATGTTGAAGATATCATCGATGATCTCAAATCAGGCAGAGAAGATGGTGCCCTGATACTTGACTTTGAAAAACTCGGTGAAGTTGCCCCCAGACTTACACAGGAAATGTCAAAAATTCGCAAGGAAAAAGGTGTCGTATCCCTACCTACTGAAGAAGAGTTCAACGAACTTACCTCCAGATGTGTACATTGCCTTGCATGTGAACTCGAATGCCCAACTAACCTGCCAATCAGCGATGCAATGACCGCTGCTGAAGAAGGTGACCTCAGGCCTTTCGAAATACTCCATGACAAATGTGTAGCCTGTGGCAGATGTGAACAGGCATGTCCAAAGGATATACCTGTCCTCAACGTAATTGAAAAGGCATCCCAGAAAGTAATCCGGGAAGAAAAAGGCACCGTTCGTGTCGGACGTGGCCAGATCAGTGACCCTGAAATCCGTGAAGAAGGTGTCAACCTTGTTATGGGTACCACACCAGGCATCATTGCAATGGTCGGATGTTCAAACTATCCAGATGGAACAAAAGACCTGTACCGGATAGCAGATGAAATGCTGCGCCGTAACTACATCGTCCTGATGTCCGGATGTTCCGCAATGGACCTTGGCATGTACCAGAACGAAGACGGAGAAACACTTTACGAGAAATATCCTGCAAAGTTCCAGAAAGGAAACCTTATCAACGTGGGCTCATGTGTTTCCAATTCCCACATTACCGCTGCTGCCATCAAGGTTGCTGCGATATTTGCACAACGCAACATTACAGGAAACTACGAAGAGATAGCCGATTATATCCTAAATCGTGTTGGGGCGGTTGGTGTAGCATGGGGAGCATATTCCCAGAAGGCATCTTCAATTGGAACCGGTTGCAACAGGCTAGGAATCCCTGTAATTCTTGGCCCTCACGGTTCAAAATACCGTAGAGCACTCATAGGTAAACCCTATGAAGAAGATAAATGGAAGGTTCTGGATGCAAGAAACGGGAAAACAATGGATATACCGGCAGCCCCGGAGTTCTTGCTAACAACCGCAGAAACCATTGATGAAATGATGCCTATGCTTGCAAAGAACTGTATCCGTCCAAGTGACAACAATATGGGCAGAATGATCAAACTTACGCATTACATCGAACTCAGTGAAAAATATCTGGGAATAATCCCTGATGACTGGTATAAGTTTGTCAGAAGCGAAACTGATCTGCCACTTGCAAGACGTGAAGAATTGCTGAAGAAACTTGAACAGGAGCTTGGATGGGAAATCGACTGGAATAAAAAGAAGATTGTATCCGGTCCTACCAGTAAACTGGATGTGTCGGCCCAACCCACCAACGTGGAAAGATTGTGTAAGGAGGCTTAAAAATGGTTGATGTCACGAAAAACCTGAAGGTTTACACAACGTATGGTCCAAAATCTGCCAAAGGTACAAGTCCAGCTATTGTGGCAAAGATGATAGCAAAAGCTAAAAAGCCACTCTTTGTAGTTGGTTCTGAGGTTTTGGAAGAAGAACTCCTTACCCGTGCAAAAGCCATCGCAAAAAAAGGAATTCCTGTAGCTGCAACCGGACATTCCATAAAGGGTTTTGTCGATGAAGAGGGAGTGAATGCAAAATATATCAATATTCACTTCCTGGGTACTTTCCTTTGTGACCCTAAATGGGAAGGATTGGATGACAACGGTTGCTATGATCTGATCATTTTACTTGGACACAAGAAATATTATATTAATCAGGTTCTTTCAGGACTGAAAAATTTTTCGGATCTGAAAACAATTAACATAGGAAGACACTATACACAGAACGCAACCATGTCCTTTGGGAATATTAAACCCGAAGTACATCTGGAAGCACTGGACGAACTTATTGATAACCTTTGAATTTTAAAGAGGGAGGATATAAAGAATGGCTGAAGATTTTCCTTTTGAAATTTCTCCAATGTTTGAAGGAGAAAGAATCAGAAAAAATGACATGTACGTGGAACTTTCAGGTCCCAAATCCATTGGTTTTGAACTTGTAAAGGCAGCTGAGATGGATGACGTGGTAGACGGCAAGTTTAACATGATCGGTCCGGACATCCAGGAAATGGAAGAGGGAGGAAGATACCCCTTCGCCATGATCTACAAGATTGCCGGCGAACTTGTGGAAGAAGACCTTGAATCCATTGTGGAAAGAAGAAACCACGATTTCCAGAATTATATACAGGGGCTTATGCACCTGAACCAGCGTTATGATGTGTGGGTTCGTTTAAGCAAAGAGGCTGTGGAAAAGGGTGTTACCTCCTTTGAGTCCATTGCACAGGCAATAATGATGCTTTTCAAGAACGAACTTCCGTTCATAGAGAAGGTGGAAGCTACCTATATCACGGACAAGGACGAGATTGAAAAACTCATGGATGAAGCAAAAGCCAAGTACAAGGCCAGGGATGACAGGACCCGTAACCTCCATGATGAGGATGTCGATACTTTCTATGGATGTACACTCTGTCAGTCTTTTGCACCATCAAATGTATGTGTAATAACCCCGGACCGGATATCCCTATGTGGTGCTATCAACTGGTTTGACGGCAGGGCAGCTGCCAAGGTAGACCCCGAAGGACCACAGTTCCCGATTCCAAAGGGTGATGTCATTGATGCTGAATCCGGTGAATACACCGGTGTAAACGAGACTGCAAAATCCCTTTCAAGCGGGGAATATGATCGTATAAAACTTCACTCATTCTTTGAATATCCACACACATCCTGTGGATGCTTTGAGGTAGTAGGTTTCTATATACCTGAAGTAGACGGCATTGGATGGGTGGACAGGGATTTCAATGAATCTGCACCCAACGGCCTTCCATTCTCTACGATGGCAGGACAGACAGGTGGTGGAAAACAGATAAGCGGTTTCCTTGGTGTTGGTATCAATTACTTCCGTTCTCCCAAATTCATTCAATCAGACGGTGGATGGGAACGTGTGGTCTGGATGCCAAAACATCTCAAGGATCGTGTATCTGACGATATACCGGATGATATCAGAGACAAGATTGCGACTGAAGAGGATGTATCAGACCTGGATACTCTCAGGAACTTCCTGGAAGAAAAGAACCATCCAATTGTCAATAGATGGGAAAAGGAAGAAGAGGAAGAGGCTGCAGAGGAAGAAGAGACTCCACAACAAGCCGCTCCCGCCATGCAGATGCCTGCCTCAATGCCAATGAATATGCCAGCCATGCCAACTTCCGGAAGTGGCGGTGTAAAGGTCATTCTCAAGAATGCAAAGGTATCTGTTGATAAGATAATCATTAAGAAGAACGAGTAATACAGAGGTTTCCCTGTGACAAAAATCATTGCGATTACAGGTAAAGGCGGCACCGGGAAGACGGCCATAACGACTCTTCTAATGCGCCAACTGACAAAAAGTGAAAAGGTTGTCCTGGCAATAGATGCTGATCCGGATACCAACCTCCCGGAAACCCTGGGATGTGAGGCAGACCGTACCATAGGTGACATCAAGGAATACATGATGAATGAACGGGACAACATGCCACCCGATATCAACAAGGAATCGATATTCGAATCCAAGATATACGAGACACTCAACGAGTTACCTGACTATGACCTGCTGGTTATGGGAAGACCCGAAGGATCAGGTTGTTACTGCTATGTAAACAATCTGCTGCGGGGAATCATGGACCGACTGACCGAAAACTATGATGTGGTTATCATGGACATGGAAGCAGGTCTTGAACATTTCAGCAGGAAGACCATCAGGAATATCGATGATCTTCTGGTGGTCACCGATGGCTCCCGCAGAGGAATGAGGACTGCCGAAAGAATCAGTGAACTTGTGCATGAGCTGGAAACGGATGTGCGCAATATCCATGTGGTCGCAAATAAAGTCACAGAAGAAAATAAGGAACAGATCCAGAAAACTGCGAATGAACTTGGCCTGAAATTAATAGGCCTTGTTCCAACGGATGAAAAGATTGCAGAGAGAGATCTCGCAGGGGAAGCTCTCTATGATCTTCCAGAAGATTCGAAAGCCGTTATCGAAGTTGAAAGAATCGCAGCAAAACTTGGATTGCAATAAATAATCGGATGGTGGAAGTGGAATGTCAGATAAACTCAAACTTTCAGACCTTAATAGTATCTTAAAAGACCTCGATGTGGAATCCCTGGAAGGGGTTACTATCGAAGGTGACATAGAACTTGATATACAGGGAGGCGGGGGAATGAATCCGGCTATGGCTTATGCCCTTGGCCATGAAGCCGCCCAGATCTCCCTTCATGTGGCAAACATCGCCAGAATGCTGGGCTATCCTGTAGACCAGCTCTTTGCACAGTGTCTTGGAGCCGGAGGAGAAACTGCGGCATTACAGGCAGAACCTGCAATAGAGGAACTGATGCAGGCCAAATTCGATGTTGCCAGAAGTAGCGAATGGAATACACCTATCCAGGAAGTAACCCTCGGTGCAACTTCCGCAGACGGAGGAAGCCGTGGCCACACAATAACTTTGGGTGGCGAAAAGGCAATGCCATTCTATTTTGATGCAGAAATGCCCAACCGTAATTATGTCACAATGGATGTTTTTGACATGCCCATCTCAATGGCAAAATCTGTCAAATCCAATTACGAAGACGTTATGGGAGACCCTGCAGAATGGGCAAAAAAGGTTGTCAATGAGTATAATGCGGATATGGTTACAATTCACCTGATTTCTACAGACCCTCTTATCAATGATACTCCTGCAAAGGAGGCTGCAAAGGTAGTAGAGGATGTATTACAGGCAGTTAATGTGCCTATCGTAATCGGTGGTTCAGGAAATCCACAGAAAGACCCTGAAGTACTCGAAAAAGCCGCAGAGGTTGCCGAAGGAGAACGTGCACTGCTTGCATCCGCAAGTCTTAACCTGGATTATGAAAGGGTGGCAAAGGCAGCAACGGATTACGGTCATGCAGTCCTTTCCTGGACCCAGCTTGAAATCAATGCTCAGAAAGAACTCAACCGTAAACTCATGAAGCAGTGTAATGTCCCACGTGACAGCATTGTGATGGATCCGACAACAGCAGCCTTGGGATACGGTCTTGACTATGCTTACAGTAACATGGAAAGGATTAGATTGTCCGCCCTTATGGGTGACGATGAACTAAACTTCCCGATGTCTTCAGGTACCACCAATGCCTGGGGTGCACGTGAATCCTGGATGAAAGAATCACCCCTTAAGGAAGATTCTGACTGGGGACCCAGAGAATATAGGGGTCCCATCTGGGAAATCGTTACAGGACTGTCCCTTGCCCTTGCAGGCAATGACATGTTCATGATGATGCATCCAACATCCGTACAGGTGCTCAAGGAGATTACACAGACCCTGTATGGCAATATTGAAGCAAAGACCCCGGACATCACCAACTGGATCACTGCGGAGGTATAAAATGAAGATTAATAGCCCCCTTGATGCTTACAAATACCTGCCGGGAACAAACTGTGGCAGGTGCGGTGAAGATACATGCATGGCCTTTGCCTCACATCTTATCGACCGTTCCAAAAGTGCCGAAGACTGTCTGCCCATGGTAGAGGAAGACAAATATGCCAAGAAACTCGAGGAACTGGAAAAGCTGCTTGCCCCGGAGATCAGGGAAGTTACCATTGGCACTGGCGAAAAATCAGTCACCATTGGTGGAGATGATGTCCTTTTCCGTCATAAATTGACCTTTTTCAACAAGACGGCCTATGCATACGATGTCACCGACACTATGGATGACAAGGAACTTGAGGAAAGAATCAATACCATCCAGACTTTCAAGAAATTCTATGTGGGAGAATTCCTTACACTCGATATGGTGGCGGTACGTTGTGTATCCGGCAAGCCCGAAACTTTTGCCGACACCGTGAAAAAGGTAATCGGACTTACAGAATTACCTCTTGTACTCTGTTCTTTTGATACGGCAGTATTAAAAGCCGCCCTGGAAGTAGCAGCAGACAAAAAGCCACTAATGTATGCAGCCAATCAGGAGAACTGGAAGGAAGTTGCTGGTCTTGCAAAGGAATACGAGGTGCCTGTAACCCTGTTCACACCGAATGACCTGGACCTGCTCAAGTCAATGGCAAAGACATTTGCAGAAATGGGAATAGAGGAACTTGTACTTGACCCGGGAACATTCCCCACAGGCAAGGAAATGAAGACAACGTTCGAAAATTTCCTGAAGATCAGAAGAGCAGGCATAGGCGGGGATGGCGAAGTTGCCTATCCGATAATGGCCGTTCCCCTGACTGCATGGATGGCCTACGATGATGATGTCAGTGCATCCTACTGGGAAACTGTGGTAGCCTCCGTGCTCACTGTAAAGTACGGCGACATTATGATAATGCATAGCATAGAGCCTTATGCATTGCTGCCGGAGATGCATCTGAGAGATACTATTTACACGGACCCAAGAAAACCTGTAACTGTTGATCCGGGTGTATGGGAGGTCGGTTCACCTACTGCCGATTCACCAATTATAGTGACCACCAACTTCGCCCTCACCTACTATACTGTTGAGAGTGATATTTCTTCCAACAAGATAGACTGCTACATCGTGGTAGCGGATACTGAGGGTATAGGTGTGGAGGCCGCTGTTGCCGGTGGACAGCTGACGGCAGACAAGATCAAGAAGACTCTGGAAAATGCCAAGTTTGACCTGAAGGAAAAGACAAGCTACAACACCGTCATCCTGCCCGGCCTGTCTGCACGCCTGCAGGGTGATGTCGAGGACAAGGTGGGTTCAAAGGTACTCATTGGACCAGCAGACTCCGGCAGACTTCCAGGATGGCTGGAGAAAAACTGGCCACCACAGGATAAATAAACGGAGAAGCATCCATTAAATACGGATGCTTCAATTCTTTTTTTGCACCAAATTTATTAGTGCTGAATATAGATTTAACATTCATGAAAAGCAAAGTCTTTTTTGTCGACCTGAAAGTAAGCAGAGATTGTGAGAATACAATCCAGAAGATCAAAAGGCTTTACGATGCAGCGGGTTTGGATAGCATCGTCAATGAAGGAGAACTCACAGCTGTTAAACTGCATTTCGGGGAAAGGGGAAATGAAGGCTTCATAAGCCCTGTTAATGTGAGACAGGTTGTGGATAAGATCCATTCTTCGGGTGCAAAGGCCTATCTTACCGATACAAATACCCTGTATTCAGGATATCGTCACAATGCTATAGACCATCTTACAACAGCAATTGAACATGGATTTGGTTACGAGGTCACCCGGGCACCATTGATAATTGCAGATGGATTGCTGGGCAACAGTTTCCGTCAGGTACCAATCAAGGGCAAACATTTTAACAGTGTGAAAATTGCATCCGAATTGCTGGATTGTCAGAGTATGATTGTGATGTCCCATTTCAAAGGCCATGGACTTGCAGGTTTTGGTGGGGCAATCAAAAACCTGGCAATGGGAGGAGGATCCGTAGCCGGCAAAATGGAGCAGCACAAGGGTCTTCATCCACAAATTGATGCAGAAAGCTGTAACGGATGCGCAACCTGTGTGGAAGTATGCCCCTGCGATGCAATGGAGATCAATAGCGATAATACATCCAATATCGATGATGACAAGTGTATAGGATGCGGAGAATGCATGACAGTCTGCCCGGTCGAGGCAATTGATTTTAATTATGCCAATATACCCGACTTCATGGAAATGATTTCCGAATATGCCCTTGGTACTGTTGCCAAAAGGCAGGATAAAATAGGTTATATGAATTTCCTTGTCCGCATCACACCCGACTGTGATTGTGTGCCCTGGAGTGATACACCTCTTGTACCGGATATCGGTATCCTGGCCTCTACAGACCCTGTGGCCATCGACCAGGCAAGCCTGGACCTTGTAAACAAGCAGCAAGGATTTACTGCATCCAAACTGGAAGAGAATATGGAACCCGGAGGGGACAAGTTTACAGGTGTCTGGAAGAACAGCATGGGAGATATCCAGTTAAGTTACGGAGAAGAACTCGGACTTGGAAGTCGGGAGTATGAACTTATCGAAATCTGATAAGTAAGGACAAAAAAGAGGAGTTTTTGCAAATTCTTCTGATGATAATACTATTATTCTATGTATATATTATATAGCAGAAAGCAGAATCATAGGTGAATTGCAGATTCGTTTTCAGGCAGAATTTATTCCAGATTTAAAATTTGTATATATTTAACCAATATTAAAAATATTCGGGAGATTCTAAAACTCCCGACAACTAATGGACGATATAAAATGAGTTACAAGATTGGAATTATGGGTGCTACCGGTGCGGTAGGCAGAGAAATAATCGAAGTATTAAATAACAGGAAGTTCCCCGTAGAAGAATTGAAACTCTACGCATCACAGAGGAGCGCCGGCAAGGTAATGGAGACTCCTTTCGGGGAAATTACCATCGGGAATGCGGAAATGGCAGATTACTCCGAACTTGATATTGCCTTTTTCGCAATCAGTGGCTCGTGGAGCAAGGCAAATGCCAGAAAAGCAACCGATGCAGGATGCCATGTAATCGACAACAGTAGTGCTTTCAGGTATGATGACAACGTGCCCCTTGTGGTTCCGGAGATCAATGCCCATGCCATCGGGGATTCAAAACTGATTGCAAACCCCAACTGTACAACCGCAATTGCAGCCATCCCCCTTTATA